>JAAFIA010000034.1 GCA_013298545.1 Bacteroidota bacterium
ACGAAGAACTTGCCCGCAAGTACGAAATCACCGGCGCGCAAATTGTGAATGCGGCAGCGTGGTGCTTGCTACGCCTTGCCGACGATCCCACACGCCTACTCGACCACGAACTCGTGCGCGCGGGGGTGGCGCGGGAGGTGGCGAAGGAAGGGCGGACGTTGTGAGGGTGTTATGAATTTCTTACTAACTCATGTACATCAGGCATTTCATCATATGTTCTGCCATTTAAAATACGACCTGCGGCTTTTTTGTTTTTGCCCCCCCATTGCTTAAAAAAGAAAGCTACTTTTGCCTTTTCGCATTGTTCTTGAATATCTAAAACCCAATCAGGATTCATTGGGCGAGGTTTATGTCCACTTTCACCACCAACTATCACCCAATCAATTTTTTTAAGATTTAAATTTTCGATTTCACCAATTAAAGGTTCAAGTGAAAGGAATTTCACTTTTGCCTTTGTTTTCCTCAGATAGTCAATACGTTCTAGAACTCTATTATCCTCTACAGATACCCCCATCCAAATATTGTGTGTCCATCTCAACTCCTTATTTAATTGAAATAATCGTTCGGCCCTTTTCGTTAATACTTGAAAGACATGTTGTGGATTATCGTTCATTACTTTAAAAACCTTTTTTATATATTCTAGAGGCACGTCCTTATGAAAGAGATCACTCATTGAATTCACAAAAACAATTTTAGGATTTTTCCACGTATAAGGTATTTCAAGTGTTTCGGGATGCGTCTTAATTACTCGAAAACCATGCTTATACTTCTCTTGTCCCATTGCTTTCAACCGTCTTGTCATTATTTCGGCGTAGCAGAACTTACAACCAGAGGAAATTTTCGTGCATCCAGTTGTAGGATTCCATGTCATTTCCGTCCATTCAATCGATGAGTTTGCCATTAGTGAAAATTTAAAATACAATCCTTCGAAATAAGAACACTCACCTTATGCATTTTGTTGTCAATGAAATTAGAAGTTAATCGGCCTTCATCGACAAGTCTTCTTAAAGCCTCAGTATAATGGCTTCTGCTATACAATCCTGTTGTATGATGGTTTTCAAATAATTCGTGGGCAGTCATCTTTTTCCCGTGAAATAAGTTGCATAGTTCGTCCTTTAACTTATCAATATTAATTGAATTTTGATCAAACAACTCATTAAATGATTTGTCAAGTTTCTTTGCATCAAATGTATAAGTATTTATTCCATCAAATACTGTTCCGACGTTTGCGAAGTCATTGTATATAGTTTTTATTAAGTCATAACCTCTATCACCTTTTGTGATATGGAGAATGTAATGACTTGTAGCGTCAATATCTTCTTCTTGAAATTTGAATGCAGTATAGTATACTTTTTCACCTAATAGAGATTGATATTCCTCGCCCAATTTATTTATTATTAAACTAAGTCTTTCTGCAACTGTTGACTTATACTTTCTATCTTTTCTAATATTATCTAATGTACTAGGAAACAGATCTTGCATTAAGGGGTCGAATTTGTCATTCTCTAACGCAGGGTGAATTCTTTTTGTATTTACAAATAGAAATATCTCATTGCCCCAGTTTTTCAAAAATTCTGCTAATACTTTTGTTTCAATTCCTTTATAACCAAAGGGGTCAATAAAAAGAAGCGAAGGCGACTCATTGAAATTTTTAATATGTGTCTTTGTCATTAAAAAGTCGCTAATTGCAGGGGTTTCACCAACAGTACTTTTCCCAAAATGTACTTTTTTCGCAAAAGTTCCATCGGGAAATTCGCTACAAAAATTTTTCTCCAATTCAGATGAGTATTGATTGTCATTAAAAATGAACTTCACACTATTTTTTAGAAAATCATCTTTTAGGCATTGTCTCGCAATCAAAATTGGAGTAGATGCGTTACCATCACCATATAATCCAGGACCAGCAAATAAATCAATATAACGCAATTCTTTTGGACGATGTTTTTTTATTATTATTTTACAATAACTTGGAAAGTATTCGGAAACGATACTTGCTTTAATTTTTGATGATATTGTCTGATTTTCAAAAAAGTCACTTTCTTTCATTGTTATACAGATTTTAATTCTTTGAAACTATTGCAAAATTTATTTTAGTTAAAGGGTTTCAATACTTGCAAATTTAATTAATTCAATAAATAAAATGCAAAAAATACTATGAAAAATTAATTATAAAACAATAATACTCTTTTGTAAAAGATCACTTTTAGCAAATTAGCAATAAGCTAAAATCAAGTACTCTTCTTCGCACAATTCTAATAATAATCATCACCAACAAAATCCCCCTTTAAAACCCCGCAACATCTCCCGCTTCCCCGGCGGCCCCGCCAAACGCTCTACCGCAAAACCCGCCGCCTGCATCGCCCGCCGCACATCGCCTTTCGCGCAATAGGTTACTAAAATGCCCCCCGCGCGCAAAGAATCATACAATTTTTGAAACACCTCCACCGTCCACAATTCCGGCTGAAAGGTTGGCGCAAACGCATCGAAATAAATCAAGTCCATAGAACCCTGCGCGGGCATGTAATCCGCTAAATGCGTGTGGCGTTTGAGGAGTGTAAACGTGTCAGAAAAAACGTGCGGAGCGTCCCACGCACATGTATGCAGTTGTTCAAAATCTTTTTGTAGCTCGGGCGCATTGAGCACCTGTGCGTAATTGCATGCATAAGCCAATTCCGAATCCAGCGGATACGCTTCGATGGCTGTATAAAAAACGGAGGTTTGCGTTGTCTGCGAAAGCTCATACTGCAAAAACGCATTCAACCCCGTGCCAAAACCAATTTCTAAAATATGTACCGGAGAACTGCGCTTGGCCAAGGCTTCCCAACCCATGCGCAAAAACACATGCTTCGATTCTTGCACCGCGCCATGTACCGAATGGTAATGCACTTCCGAATCGGTCAAGACAACCGTGTGCGAACCATCGGCGGTTACGACCAAAGCACGTTTGCTAAAATCGGCGCACACGCGGCAACCTTATTTGCTCAGAATTTTAAACTCCGTGCGGCGGTTGTTTTGGCGGCCTTGATCCGTGTCGTTTGTATCTATCGGTTTGTCCATGCCGTAGCCTTTAAACTCCATGCGCTCCGCCTTGATGCCTTTGCTCACGAGGTAATCAAAAACGGCCTTCGCGCGCGCCTCCGACAATTTCTGGTTCATCTCTGCTCCGCCCCGATTATCGGTATGCCCCGAAACTTCAATGCGCATGCTCGGCACGTCTTGCAAGAGTTTCACCAAGCGATCCAATTCGGTAAATGATTCGGGACGCAAGGTCGATTTTCCCGTATCGAAAAATACGTTGCGCAACACTATCGAACTGCCTACGGCAACTGGTTTCAAAGCAATGTCTTTCACCACTTCTTGATACGTTGCGACAGCCGGAATATCGAAGTTTTCGGAATGAAACAAATAGCCTTCTGCTTTCACCGCAATGCCATAATTTTTTCCGGAAGGAAGCGAAACGAGGTATTTTCCACTCGCGCTGTTTGACGTAAACGTAGCAATCACTTCGCGGCGTTCGTTGTCCACCAACTCAATCGAAGCCATCACGGGTTTGTTCGTGATCGCATCGGTAACCATGCCTTTCAACAAGGTTACTTGCGCCGTTTTAATTTCAACCGTTGCCGCAGGTTGTACTGTTTTTACTGCGGCAGAAATTCCGGCCAACAAATTATCTTCGGTGCTGAGTGCCAATGGTTTTTCTGGTCCGAGGAAGGTGATTTTATAAATGTCTTTTTCGCCATAACCATCGCCTTTGGTAGAAGCGTAATACCCGTGCCGACCATTGGCCGAGATGACAAAAAACACGTCATCATCTGGTCCGTTGATGGGATAACCTAAGTTTTCGGGTTCGCTCCATTTCCCGTCTTTCAATTCTGTTTTAAAAATATCGTAGCCACCCATACTTTTATGGCCTTGCGAACTGAAATAAATTGTTTTTCCGTCAGGATGCACAAACACACCTTCTTCGCCGTAAATGGTATTGATGGGCGCACCAATATTTACGGCCTTGCCCCATTTTCCCTTTTCGTCCATCGTAGAAAACCAAATATCGCGGTTGCCCAAACCACCTTCTTTGCGATCGCTGACGAAATACAATTTCTTGCCATCGTAAGAAAGCGAAACTGACGATTCGTGATCGGATGAATTGATGTTTTTATTCATGCGCTCCGGCTCCGTCCATTTATCGCCTTTGAGAAAACTCTCGTAAATATCGCCGCCATTTTTGGGACGATAGACATATAATTTTTGTCCGTCAGGCGAAATTCCTGCTGTGGCATCGTGATCATCGCTATTTACAGGTTTCCCAAGATTGGTAGGTGTTGACCATTTTCCACCGGAGTACGCACTGGTATAAATGTCTTCAAAAAATTGGTTGTCTTGATCTTTGACACCACCCGTAGTTGAATTTCGGCGCGAGGTAAAATACATCATAGATTCATCAGCAGTAATGATGGGCGTGTATTCGGGATCGCCAGAATTGAGTCCAGCACCAGCATTGTCGATGAATACGCGCGTTGGATTTTTCATCAATTCTTTGCCGTTCAAGCATTCGCCAATTTTGCGGTTGATGTCGGCAATATCGCCTTGATTTTCGTTTGGTTTGGCGTTGAAAGGTTGCTGGTAGGCGCGGTAAGCCGTCATGGCTTCGTCCCAACGCGAGTGCAAATGATACAAACGCCCGAGGTAATACTGCACCATGGGATCAACGTTTGGATTGAGTTTTACGGCTTTCTCGGCATAATTCAAGCCCATCATTTTCTGATTCGGAATGTTGTAATAACACACCGCAATTCTGAAATTGAGCAAAGCGTGGTTGGGATTAAACTGATTGGCTTTGAGGTATTCGTCAAGGGCCATACGAAACCCTTCGAGTCCAACGCCGCCCAATTCGTTGATGCCGTTTGGCAAATAATTATTTTCCTCGATGAAGTGCTTGAGTTCGGACGCTTGCATATCGCTCGCTTGTTTGAAATAATCGTTTCCGTTCTCGTATTGCCGACGGGCTTCCTTGAGTGTTTTTTTATCGGGGAAATTTTTCTCGTCAAATTCTACATTGCTTTGAGCAGCGAGAAAATTGGTTGCACATAAACATACTGCGAGAGCAAAAATAGATTTGGTCAGGAAATTCATCGTAAGCATAGATTTAGTGGCAATCGGATAAATATGGTTCAGCTTGTTTGATACCCAGGTTTGCAGCTTTCTTAAAATCGGAGCAAGAGCCTTCGTTGTCGCGCAGCATTTCTTTGGCAATGCCGCGATTGAGGTAAGCTTCGCCGTAATTGGGATTGAGTTGAATGGCTTTGTCGCAATCTTCAATAGATCCTTTGTAATCGCGTTTTTTGTAGCGAACGGCAGCGCGGTTGAGGTAAGCAAACGCATAATCGTTTTTGAGTTGAATGGCGCGGTTGAAATCGGAGATAGCACCATCGTAATCGCCCATTTCAAATTTCACACTGCCGCGATTATTGTAGGCGATGTAATAATCTGTTTTCATGTTGAGCGCGGTGGTGTAGGATTCGATTGCGCCTTTCAGATCGCCTTTTTTGCGGCGGGCGCTGCCCAAATTGTTATAGACAAAAGGCAAACCTGCATTGAGTTTAATGGCTTGCTGATAATCGCCGATAGCACCGTCGATGTCGCCATTTTGGCGTTTGGCCGAGCCGCGATCGTTCCAGTAATACGCATTCTTGGCATTGAGTTGAATGGCGCGATCAAAACGGTTGAGGGCAGAAGCATAATCGCCTTCTTCAAAACGCAAAACACCAGCTTGATACCAAGCGCCATCGTTGTTTGGATTGAGTTTGACGGTTTGATCGAAATCGTCGCCGGCTTTACGTTTTTCGTTGAGCGCGAGGTACGATTGGCCACGGCTATAAAACGCATAATCGGCGGCAGGATTGAGGGCGATGGCTTTGGTAAAATCATCGACCGCACTTTGGTGTGCCACCATTTCGGCGCGGGTTAAGCCACGGTTGTAAAATGCTTTTTCAAAATCGGGTTTTAGTTCAATGGCTTTATTGAAATCGAGCAAGGCTTCGGGAAATTGCTTGGCATTGAATTTTGTAACACCGCTGTTGTAGGCTACTTCGGCTTCCATGGCGGGCGGGATGTTTGCCGCTTTGATGGTGTCTTGCGCCTGCACACGCGTAGATGCAAAAACAAGCAGTAACGTGCTGAATGCGAATAAATATTTCATAAGAAGATCCGGTTTACTGGATAAAATTAGGAAAACTTCTGTCCTTTTGCTTTAAAAAACGACAGGTTTGTGATAAAATAATACTTGTCTTCGCACGAGAGGTAATGCTGGTGCGTTTTTTTTACCGCGAAAGGAAGCAAAGGTTTCCTTCGAATGATGAACTCAACGAGCTTGGTAGTCATGCTCTAAGTAATGGACATTGCGCTCTTGTTTGTTAATTTTCTTTAACGCCCAACCTCTATGCGTTCAACGAAAGCACAAACTATTCAAAATACGTGTAGTCAATCACATCAACGTACATCCCAACAACCGACTCAACAGCATGCACCGAAACTTTGCCTTCGGTGTTGAAACGGCGGTGGTGCGCACGTTGCACAAGATCTTTCTGAATGGTTTCTTGATAAACTAAGCGACCTTCTTCGTCGTATTCGTTTTTAATCAGGAAATTATCTTTTTCATGCACAGACTCTGATCGCTCTTCAATTTCACGATCATGTTCATCAAATTTGATGCGGATAATATCGGTTACTTTATCTTTCTCATTATAGGTAACCGAAGCAATGCCATCTTCACGGGTACGTGGATCAAAAAATTCGATGCGGCGTGTTGTGCCAATTGAATGATCTTTGCTAATGAGTTGTTTTACTTTAATACCAGAAGGTCGTTCTTCCCATTCTTGCAATTCTTCGAGATACAATTTGTTCTCTTCGTCAAACACTTGGTGATGAATCATTTTGTCTGTCCATTCCGAATGATAATTCCATACTTCACGACGTTCTAGTTCGCCATCGCCATCATCCACAATTTTTTCAATCATCTGTCCGTGCTCGTTGTACACGCATTTGGTTTGAAACGGATTTCCTTCTTCAAAAGCACGTTCTTCGCTCAAGGTTGTTCCTTTTTCATCCACAACAAACGTGTTGGTTTCGGCAAGCACTCCATCTGACCAATGTTCTTGTTTGACGAGGTGGCCGCGCTCATTATAGAAATTGACTGTGCGCTGCAATTCAAAGCCTTCTTCGTCATATTCGGCCTCTTCGATCAAATCGCCTGCCGCATTGTAGGTGCGCACCATAGAGAGGTAACCAAAATGTTTCGCTTCGGTATCGTCGAGTTCATCAATACGAATACCAGCATAACGCGATACCTTCATGGTACGGACTTTTTTGCCTTGTTGGTCAACGGTTTCTTCCATAAAAATTAAGCTGTTGGAGTTTCAAATGCGTGAATCCGATCGCGTAGATCGGTTGGTATGGTAAATTTAGTTTCGTTTTTGAAATCGTACAAGACAACCACATCGTGCCCTTCGGCGACTAACTCATTTTGAGAATTATAGATGCGATGGTGCAAGCCAAAACTCGTTGTCTTGATAAACTCCATACGCGATTCGATGCGAATGGAATCGGGATAGAAAAGTGGTTTGATGAAATTGCAAGACGTATTGGCGAGTGTGGGTCCAATATGAACACCTTTGAGCAAGGTTGATAAACCGATGGTTTCCCAATATTGTACACGAGCTGCTTGCAGGTATTTGAAATACATGACATTGTTGATGTGTCCCAACACATCCATCTCGCCCCAATCCAAGCGCAGCTCCAAACGCGCAGGAAAAAAATACTCTTGTTTCGTTTCGCTCATAAATGACGTTTCGCAGGTAAAAATACACATCCGCCGCTCCCGATTTTCAACCGCTCACATAATCTTCTGCATTTCGCACCAAAAACATCCTATTTTTGAATGCAAATAACCTAAACACATGCTTCGACTCCTTTTTTCTTCTGCACTTGTTACCGGAATCCTAGTGGGTTCTTGTTCAGACACCAATGTTTCTAAAAACGCCATCGCTTATCCGAAAACCCGTAAAGGCGATTCGGTGGACACGTATTTTGGTGTTAAAGTTGCCGATCCGTATCGTTGGCTCGAAGATGATAACTCCGATTCGACCAAGGCTTGGGTAACCGCAGAAAATAAAGTAACATTCGATTACTTATCAAAAATTCCGTACCGCGATAAAATCAAACAACGCTTACGCGAAATTTGGAACTACGAAAAAACAAGCGCGCCCTACCGCAAAGGCAAACGCTACTTCTATTCGCGCAACAACGGTGTGCAAAATCAATCGGTTTTGTATTACAAAGATTCGCTTGCTGGTGCTGAAAAACAATTGCTCGATCCCAACACGTTTTCTACTGACGGAACGGTTTCGCTTAGTGGCTGGGATGTTTCGCAAGATGGTAAATACATGGCGTATTCGTTGAGCAAAGCGGGTTCCGATTGGAATGAGTATTATGTACTCGACATCAGCACAGGCCAAAAGATGAGCGATCATTTGGAATGGGTGAAATTTTCGGGCACAGGTTGGAAAGGCAATGGTTTCTTTTATTCGCGTTACGATGAACCGAAAGGAAGCCAACTCACGGCCAAAAACGACCACCAAAAATTGTACTTCCACACACTTGGACAAGATCAGAAAAATGACTTATTGATTCATAAAGACGATGCGCATCCCGAGCGCAGCTTCTCGCCACAAATCAGCGATGATCAGCGTTGGCTCGTTGTTTACACGTCGGAATCGACGACTGGAAATGGGTTGATGGTGAAAGATTTATCGAAGCCTAATTCGCCACTCATTACCATCAACGACGAGCATAAAGATGAATATGGTGTGTTGGATGTACGCGGTACAAAAATGTTGGTGCGTACCAATAAAAATGCACCACGTTACCGTTTGATCGAAATTGATCTTTTAAATCCGCAGGAAGCGAATTGGAAAGAAATCATTCCACAGCGCGAACATCCGATGGAGAGTGTGATTTTGGCGGGCAGTAAAATCGTAACGAAATATTTGGTGGATGTGAAATCGCAGATGATTATTTTCGATTCGTTGGGCAAACAAGAAAAAGAAATTCCAATTCCGACCATGAGTTCGGTGGCCGAATTGAGTGGCGATCGGAAAGACAAATTTGTATTTTATAGTTTGAGTTCGTTTACGGCGCCGCCTTCGATTTACAAATACGATTTAACAACTGGTAGCAATGACTTATTTAGCGCACCAAAAATTGATTTTAAATCGGACGATTACGAAACGAAGCAGGTATTTTTTGCTAGCAAAGACGGCACCAAAGTTCCAATGTTCATCACGCATAAAAAAGGCTTGAAATTGGATGGTACCAATCCGACGTTTTTGTTTGGTTACGGTGGATTTGGTTTGCACTATGGTCCAGAGTTTCGGATTGATCGTGCGGTATTTTTAGAGGCTGGTGGTGTGTATGCGGTGGCCAATATGCGGGGGGGCGACGAATACGGCGAAGAGTGGCATCAGGCAGGAACAAAATGTAAAAAGCAAAATGTGTTTGATGATTTCATTGGTGCTGCCGAATTTTTGATTAAAGAAAAATATACGTCGAGCGAAAAACTGGCGGTGCAAGGTCGCTCGAATGGCGGTTTGCTCATTGGTGCAGTCATGACACAACGTCCTGAATTGTTTAAAGTGTGTATTCCTATGGTTGGTGTGTTGGACATGTTGCGTTATCACCGTTTCACAATTGGTCGGTATTGGTCAACGGATTATGGTCTGAGCGAAAACAAAGAGGAGTTTGATTGTCTTTACAAATACTCGCCATTGCACAACGTTAAAAAAGTAAGTTATCCTGCAACACTTGTAACGACTGGCGATCATGACGACCGTGTTGTTCCGGCGCATTAGTTTAAGTTTGCGGCGACGTTGCAAGAAAATCAACAAGGCGATAATCCGGTTTTAATTCGTGTGGACATCAACGCCGGACATGGTTCAGGCAAACCAACCGAAAAACAGATTGACGAGTACGGCGATATTTGGGCCTTTGTGTTTCACAATTTGGGGATGACGTATTGAGGTGATCATAGACACAAGACGAAATAAAACATAAGAAACAGAGCGGAGAAAGAGAGCGGAATAGTCGCTCTGTTTCTCCGCTCTTTGCTCTATAACGAATATGCATTTCACACGCCAAAACTTGTGTCTAAGCGCTTTAATTATCTTTACCGCATGAAAATAGCTTTGATCGGATATGGAAAAATGGGTAAAACCATTGAACGCATTGCGCTAGAACGAAACCACGAAATTGTTTTGCGTGTCAATCAGGCTAATGCCGATTCCTATACGAATGACGAATTGAAACAGGCCGACGTTGCCATTGAGTTTAGCAAACCACATACGGCTGTTGCCAACATCCTGCGTTGCATCGAACATCAAGTTCCTATTGTGGTTGGAACAACGGGTTGGTTGGAACAATTGGATCACGTAAAAAAAATAGGGGCTGAAAAAAATGGTGCTGTCTTTTATGCGTCTAATTTCAGTATTGGTGTCAATTTATTTTTTCAGCTCAACGAGCGTTTGGCCGCGCTCATGCACCCGCACACGCAATACGATGTACACATGGAAGAGATTCATCACATCCATAAACTCGATTCGCCAAGTGGAACGGCACTGACTTTAGCGCAAGGTATTTTCAAGAACATGTCGCGCAAAACCCGTTGGGAAGAAACGGAAAATGAACATGCTACTTCGTCCGAAACATTAGCTATTCATTCCCGTCGCGAAGGCGAAGTGCCGGGTACGCACAGCATTATTTATACTTCGGCAGTTGATCAAATTACGATTACGCACGAAGCTTTCAACCGCGAAGGTTTTGCACAAGGTGCAGTTGTTGCTGCCGAATTTATACTTGGCAAAAAAGGAATGTTTGGCATGAAGGATTTATTGGCTCTCTAATTCCTCATCGAAATAAAAAACGCCTCGTCAGAATTTTGACGAGGCGTTTTTTTATGTGTTGATAAACGGTTTATTTTTTCTTCTTACCGCCATTTTTCTGATCCTGTACTTGTTTCATGCGTTCGCGCTGCGCTTGTTCTAGGCGTTGCATGAAACTTGAAGTTTTGGCGGGTTTCTTTTTATTTTCTTCAATCTTGGCTCGAATTGCCCCTTCATCTACAAAACGACGCATGATAAACATTTGTCCGAAAGTAATCATGTTGCTCAGGAAGTAATAGTAACTCAAGGCTGATGAATAACTGTTGAGGAAACCGAGGAAGAATATTGGCATGATGTAAATCAAATACTTCATACCGGGCAATTGTGTGCTTCCGGGCGAAAGCATTTGTTGGTTCATCCACGTATAAAGCAAGGTTGAAATGGTCATGAGTAAAGCAAACAAACTCACGTGATCGCCGTAAATCGAATCAATAACGGGTACATGGCCAAATGTCCAGATTGAATCGTATGTTGATAAATCTTCTGCCCATAAAAACGACGCTTGACGCAAATCGTATGCACTTGGGAAGAAACGAATCAAGGCAAACAAAATCGGAATTTGAAGCAGCAAGGGAATACAACCAGCCATTGGATTGACTCCGGCTTTGCGGTACAAGCCCATGGTTGCTTTATTTTTTTCGAGTGGGTCGCCATCTTTGAACTTTTCGTTGATTTCGTCAATTTCAGGCTTCAAGACCCGCATTTTGGCTGACGACAAAAACGATTTGTACGCAATCGGGAATAAGACAATTTTAACAATGATGGTGATGAGTAAAATCACAATACCATAATTGCCGATAAACGAACTCAAGAAATCGAAAATTGGGAAAATGGCGTATTTGTTGATCCATGCAAATGGTCCCCAGCCCAAATCGAGTTGCTTTTCTAAATCGAGGTTATACGATTTGAGTTGATGGTAATCGCTTGGCCCGAAATAAAATTGCGTCGCAAACGATTCGCTTGCACCGTGTGTATAAGGAACAGGCAATAAAGCACCAAAATGTTTTACCGAAAACGGATCAGAAGGCGTGCGTACATCAACAATCGAACCATTGGTAAAAGCTGTTTTAGGAATCAAGGTTGACGTAAAATATTGTTGCGAAAAACTAACCCATTTTACCGATCCAGTAAGTTGTTTGTTTTCTGCTTCTGTTTTTGAAAGGGCTTCTACCGTTTCGTCATCAAAACGGTAATGAACCGTTGCAACCATCCGCTCGTTCTTCAAACTCTTTTCCTGAACAGGTGTATTCATCGACCATTGCAAATCGAAGCTATGCAAATCGCGATCAACAACGCCGGTTAGGCCAACAAAATTGATCGTACAGCCAGACATATAGCTACCGCCACGCAACGAATACACATACTCAATGTATTTGTCTGTTGCATCGTCAGCATAAAGACGCATCCGAATAGCATTGGAATCGTTTCCGGTTACAGCAAATGCTTTTCCTTCCGCCTTAAAATAAAGCGAATCGGTATTCATCAAACGACGCTTGGCATCGAAAAACTGAAGTCCGAAATGGGTTGAATCTCCTGTAAACAAAATCAACGGTTTCCCTGAATAGGTTTTCACCCCTTTCAACTCCACTTGTCCAATGCGTCCGCCACGAGGGAAAATAGAGATTTTAAGTTTTTCGTTTTCGATGACAACAGGAGTATTATCACCTTTTGCAGCGGCACTGAAAAAACCATAACGGCCTTTTTCTTCTACCAACTTCATCGAATCGAGTTTCGCTTTACCTGCCGAATCGAGGACAATTGCTTTCTGAACGCTGTCGGTTTTCAGTTTGGCAATAGAATCAGTGCTGCGTTTGCGTTTTTTCTCTACAAGCGCTACTGAGTCGTCGTATTTTTTTTGAAGTGCTGCTTCCTTCTCTTTAGACGAGTTGAGGTAACTCGACCAGATGAAGAAAATGACTGCCATGAGCACGATGGCAATGAGTGATTTCCGATCCATGAGGATATATTCGCTGAAAAATGCCCGCAAAGATACGATTTACTACTGGCCAAAATGATTTCAACAAAACTTTATACAATGGAAAACGTGTTAAAAAAACACCCCGCTTATCGAACGATAAACGGAGTGTTTTCAAAACCAAAACAGAAAAAGATTACCAAATAGCGATGCGTTCTTCTGCGCTGCGGTACATTTTATCGCCTTCTTTTACGTTGAATGCATCATAAAACTCCTGCATGTTTGAAAGTGGTCCCAATACACGGAAGCGCGCAGGCGAGTGCGGATTGGTTTTCACCATATTGATCAAACTTCGGGTACGCATGCTCGTACGCCAGCCTTGCGCCCAAGAAATAAAGAAACGTTGATTACCCGTAAAGCCATCAATTTCAGGACCTTTTTGACCTTTTAAGGAGCGTTGATAGGCGTAGTAAGAAATGGTCAAACCGCCCAAATCGGCAATATTTTCGCCCAAGGTCAAATCGCCATTAACGCGCAGGTTGAGGCTATCAATAACGACGAATGAAGAGAATTGTGCCGAAAGTTTCTTGGTAAGTTCCTCAAAACGTGAACGATCATCGGCAGTCCACCAATCAACAAGATTACCTTCTGAATCGTAATGCGAGCCTTCATCGTCGAACCCGTGTGTCAATTCGTGGCCGATAATTGCGCCCATGGCACCATAATTTACCGCATCGTCAGCATTTGCATCGAAAAATGGCGGTTGCATGATAGCGGCAGGAAAAACGATTTCGTTGTACGACGGATTGTAGTACGCATTGATGGTTGCAGGAGTCATGCCCCATTCCGTTTTATCAACAGGTTTGCCCAAACGGTCTAAGAAATATTTTGCGTCAAAGCGATTGGAATTCAAATAATTACGCACATAAGATTTCCGATCTACTTTAAGTCCACTATAATTACGCCATTTATCCGGATAAGCCAATTTACGCATGACGGTGCTCAATTTTTTAGAGGCCATTGCTTTGGTTTCAGGACTCATCCATTCGCGTGTTTGAATGCGTTCTTCAAATGCAGCGGTCAAATTGGTAACCATTTCGTCAACGCGTTTTTTAGCGGTTGCGCTGAAATTGGTTTTAACATATTCTTCGCCCAAGGCTTCGCCTAAAGCTCCTTCTGTTGTGGCCATCACACGTTTCCAACGCGGCTGTTGTTTGGTTTGACCAGACAATACCGTTCCATAAAAACGGAAATTTTCATCGGCAACAGCTTTATGCAATTTGCCCGCAACTAAATGCACCAAATGCCAACGGAAATAATTCTTCCACGTTGCAATCGATGTAGTTGTCATTTGGGTATTGATCATTTTCAGAAATTCAGGCTGCGCAACAATCACTTCTTTTACGGTTGGTGTACCGCTAAGTGTGAAATACGTTTTCCAATCCATTGCACCGCAAATAGAACTAAGTGCTTCTACGGACATTTTATTGTACTGACGTTCGGCATCGCGCAATTCAACCGCACCCATTGAGGCACCAGCCAACGCTTTTTCGAGCTCGAATACTTCTCCAGCATTTTTGAAAGCAATTTTCTCCTCGTCGCCAAGTAAGACAAACAGGTTGCCGATGTGTTTTACATATTCTTCGCGGATGGCTTTGGTATCTTCGCTGAAATAGTAATCTTTTTCTGGAAGACCAATGCCAGACTGGAACAAATAAGCCGCGTTGACATTGCTATTTTTTTGGTCGGCCATTACAAAATAGCCAAAACCTGCCGATGATTGTACTTGGTGCATTTCGGCAAACAATGCGGTTAAACCCTTTACATCTTTCAGCCCCGTGATTTTATCAAACTCTGGCTTAATGGGTGTAAACTTCATCGTCTCGATGGATGTAGAATCCATGCCGGAAGCAAAAAAGTCGCCAATGCGTTGCTGATTGGTTCCTGGTTTTGCGGTTTTGTTTGCGGCAGCCGTTTCGCAGATCGCGCGAAGTGCTTTTTGGCTTTTCTCATTGAGCACATTGAAATTGCCCCAACTGGTTTCTGTGGCCGGAATTGGGTTGTTTTTGAGCCATGTGCCGTTGACGTAAGAAAAGAAATCGTCTTGCGGGCGTACTGACGTATCGAAATTCGATTTGTCAATCGCTTTAGGTTCATCAGCGATTTTGAGCGCGAGCGCAAAAAGGCCCAAACCTGCTAATGCTGAAATACGAATAAGAGTTCGGTTCATTGTTTATCGAATGGATTAAGATGAAAACGGTCGAAATTAACGAAAAAGAGCCTCCAAAAAATGCTCGTTTGCTGAACGGCATCAGGAATGCATAAGCGGTAATTCGGGTAAACTAACAAAAAACTTCCGCCAACATACATCGCGCGCCCCCGCCCCCAACCCGCTCAATAATGCTCAAATCTACCAAAACAGGCTTCGCATGACGCACCAAACAATTCTGTTGCGTTTCCTCCAAAGCACTCCAAGCCCGCTCCGAAGCAATCACACACGCTTCCCCCACACCATTGTACACAAACAACATATTCCCACAAAAATTTTCCAATTGCTCCATACTGATGGCTATGATTTCACGACCCGAAAGCTCCAGCATCCGAAAAACACTATGCTGGTCGCGCTCATCCGCAATCGCATCCAAGCAAACAACCGCCACTTTTTCGCCCAAAGCCATAACCACATTGGTATGATAAACAGCTGCTCCCCTACGATCGCGCGTTGAAAATGCGACAGGCAGAAAACCTAGTTTTTCACAGAAATCCAGCAATACATCGCAATCTGTACGCGGTGAAAGTGCAGCATATACAAATCCACCTTTATGGTCTATAACCAAGCTACCTGTACCTTCTAGGTATTTCCCTTGCGTTTCCCAATGCGATAAATCAATCACCCGATCATAGGCATGTTGCTTACGCAAATAAAGTTCTATATCCATACGCCTTTCGCGCTGACGACTGGGTGCTTGCATGGGATATAAAACCAACGTTCGCTCGTGTATGCTGAACCAATTGTTGAGAAAAACAGCATCCGGACAAATTTCGTCTTCACGATCTTCAAACACATGAAAAGCAATATCGTGTTTTTGCAACTGCAAAACAAATGCATCGAACTCAGCAAGAGCTGCGTTTTGAACGCTCTGCGTCGTTTCCTGCATAAACGCATTCGTCATGGCTGTCTCGGCATTAAACCCAAAATGCTTGGGTCGAATGAGGAAGAGTTTGTTGATCGATGACACGCTGCAAAGGTAAGTAGTGAATTGGAAAAACAAGGGGTAATTGCTGGCAACTAGATACGTGCTTAATGCTTATTTTAGCAGAAATATATTGACCCATGAAAAAAACCTTACTCTTCTTTGCGTTATTAACTGGAATGCTTTCGGTTTCTGCGCAAACACAAATTCTAGCACCGCACCCTGCACAAACCACTACTTTTAGTGGGAATGTTAGAGGCTATTATTTTGTTGCCCCCACGTGCTTCACCATTACAGGCGTTGAAGTGCCTAACAACAACTCTGGAAATCAAAGTATTGCCGTTGTCCGATTCAATGCAATACCGCCAATATTTTCAACGACGACCAATAGCTTTACAACACTTTTCCTCACACAAAATAATCCGGCTACGGGCATTATTCCTGTCAACATTCAAGTAGAACAAGGCGATATTATTGGCTTTTTAGGTTGCCGCGGAACAACTAACTCCTACTCAAACGTTGGAAACACAACGGTTATCGAAGGATTTCCAGTTACACTTGCTCGTTTAGGGATGCAATTTCCGTTGCCAACAACTGTACCGCAACAGTTATGGACCGAGACTAGTGGCTCCATTTCGCGTGTGTTTATGTATTACGATAGTTTGATTACGTATAATGTAACAGCGACACAACTCACGTCTAATTCGTTTTCGTTCACCAATGGCGCAGATACCAGTTTCTCTGCGGTTTGGAATTTTGGCGACAATTCCCCACTCGATCCGTCTGACAATCCTACACACATTTATGCTGCTTCGGGCACTTACAACGTATGTTCCTACATCACCAACTCATGCGGAACTGATACGGTTTGTACAACAGTAACTGTTTGTGCTCCGGTTGCAACAAGTTATACATCGTCTGCTGTCGGAGGAACGGTTTCATTCACCGATCAAACAACGTCTAGTCCAACAACTTGGGTCTGGGATTTTGGCGATAGTTCACCTACCAGCACACAACAAAATCCTGTTCATACTTACGCTGCCAGTGGTACTTACACCGTTTGTTTGATTTCAAGTAATGGGTGTTCGGCAGATACCACGTGTGCTGTGGTAACTGTATGTTTAGCAACTACGGCAAACTTTACTTCGGCTGTGAATGGTGGAACTGTTCAGTTTACAGATATTTCTGCAAGCGAAGTAACTTCTTGGACTTGGGATTTTGGCGATAGTTCTCCACTCAACAATACGCAAAATCCCCAACATACGTTCTCAACAAACGGCACTTACCAAGTGTGCTTAATTGCAAATTCGGCTTGTTCTGCTGATACATTTTGTACAAGTATTACCATTTGTTATCCAGTTACAGCAAACTATACTTATACCGTAAATGGAGCAACAGCAAATTTTACAGGTGCTTCGGCCAATGCGACAACATGGGTATATGATTATGGTGATGCTTCGCCACTTGATACTGTTCAGAATGGCTCACATACCTATACTGCAAACGGAATATATTTTGTTTGCATGACGGCCATAAGCAGTTGTTCAACAGCAACTTTTTGCGACACGGTTAGCATTTGCTTACCCATTACCGCTGCTTATACCGCAGTGGTGAATGGCGGAACAGTTGCATTTACCGATGCTTCAACAAACGCAACAACTTGGGTATATGATTACGGCGATAATTCGCCACTCGATACAACACAAAATGGTTCGCACACATACGCAGCCAATGGCAACTATGTGGTGTGCATGACGGCAATGAGCAACTGCACAACGGCTACGTTCTGCGATACCGTAACCATTTGTATGCCTGCTGTTGCTAATTTCTCTTGGGCTGAAGGTAACGCCAGCATCCTTTTCTCCGATTCTTCGCAACATGCTACTTCTTGGGCATGGGATTTTGGTGACAGTTCGCCGATTGATACGACTCAAAACGCAGCACATTTCTATTCACAAAATGGTGTTTACACGGTTTGCTTGATTGTTACGAATGCATGTTCTTCCGATACTTTTTGTACAACGATTACAAATTGTATATTCCCTGCAAACGCAGCATTTACAGCATCGGGCACAGGCTTCAATTATAACTTTACAAACACATCCAGCAATGCCGTTTCGTATTTCTGGGATTTTGATGATAATGGTGCTACATCTTCACTTGCTGCTCCTTCACACACCTTCTCCTATACGGGTCTTCATATTGTTTGTTTAACGGCATATAATTTATGCAACGACAGTGTTACAACGTGTGATTCTGTCCTTGTTCAGGTCGTTGATGTTTATGACCATATTGCTGGTGCAACGCAAGTGGCTGTTTATCCAAATCCGTTAATCGAGGGATCTGTATTGTTTGTTCAATCAACAGAAATTAGTGGCGCATTTACATTTGAATTGATGGATGTAACAGGACGTGTTGTGCGCACCGAAAATGGAATGATCAACGAAACAAGCACAATTGGTCGCGGCGATTTGGCTGCTGGAATTTATGCTTACCGCATCATTGCTGGTGGCAAAGCCATTGGTACCGGAAAATTGGTTATTCAATAACCAAGCACTTTCTACAAAAACGCTTCTGCGAAACAAGCAGAGGCGTTTTTTTTGCGCCCAATCATTTCAGAGCCTGTTTAAATTTTATCCTTTGTTCCGAAGCCTCGGAATTGTTATGCGCCTTTTTGCACCATACTTCGTTGCGTTTTTTGACCGTAGGCGCGCTGCTATGGCCTTCAAAACGTGCCTCGTCTGGCATAAAAAGCCATCATAACAATTCTCAAAAACAAATTTTAAACAGGCTCTCAAAAATGCTGCAACGTGCCTGCACAAAATCTCCTAAGTTTGTATCCTGACCAGACATTATGAGCAAACTAATCAATTTCCTAAACGCATACGATGCCAAACGCCTTACCAAACCGTATGTGATTGCCGAAGCTGGCGTAAATCACGAAGGTTCTATGGAACTGGCCAAGCGCCTCATCGACGAAGCAGCAGAAGGTGGTGCCGACGCCATCAAATTTCAATCGTACAAAGCCGAAACGCTGGCATCTAAAGATAGTCCGTATTATTGGGACATCACCAAAGAACCTACCCGCAGCCAGTTCGAGCTGTTTCAGAAATACGATAAATTCTGGAAATCGGAATACGAAGCCTTAAAAGTGCATTGCGACAAGGCGGGAATTGAATTTATGTCAACTCCGTTTGATGTGGAGTCGGCTAATTTCTTGAATGCGTTGATGCCTGTTTACAAAATCTCGTCGAGCGATATTACGAACTTACCTTTCATCGAGTATCAATGTGCATTCGGCAAACCGATTTTGCTTTCCACAGGTTCGTCGTACCTCTGGGAAATTGAACGCGCGCTCGAAACCATTGCTAAAACAGGCAACCAAGTCGTTTTATTGCATTGCATTTTAAATTACCCAACAGCCAATGAAAATGCGCACTTGGGTATGATTCTCGATCAGCGTCGCCGTTTTCCTGACGTAATTCCGGGATATTCGGATCATACGTTGCCGGGAAAAATGGAGGTCTTGAAAATTGCGACGTTGCTTGGCGCGGCTGTTCTCGAAAAACATTTTACACACGATAAAACATTGCCCGGAAACGATCATTACCACGCTATGGACAAAGCGGATTTGAAACATTTTCGTAAGGAAATGGATTTCACGTTTGAGGTACTTGGCAGTTTTGATAAAAAGCCGTTGGCATCGGAAGAAAAATCGCGGGCCAATGCGCGCCGCAGTTTAGTTGCGTTGAAAAACATTGCTGAAGGAGAAATCGTAACGCGCGAGCATTTGACGTGGAAACGCCCAGCAAGTGGCATTTCGCCTGCTGAAATAGAAACGCTTCTTGGCAAAAAAGCCTTGCGAAATATTGCCGAAGACGAGGTTTTGAAATGGAACATGTTTGCGTAAACGGGCATGACAAACTTTCTTTTCGTAACACATCTAACACCCAAGCATAAGCGCACCGCTTTACGCCAAGCTCTTATTGATGGCTATGTGCGTGGACTCGAGGCGCAAACCTATCTGCATTGGAAGGTTTTGCAATTTGGCGACGAGGAGCGAGTTTCGGGAAAGTTTCACACGGTTTATTTACCCGATACGAGTAAAGCCGAAAAATTTGCAAATGTGGCCGCGCTCTTGCAACGCGCCGATGTCAAAGCCTTGTTTGATGAAGCGGATTATGTGTTGAAATTGGATGACGATGATTTGATTTCGCCAACCATTTTGGAAGAAGCGGCTGGAAAAGATTTCGATTGTTGGTTTGATCGTTGGCATACATTCTTCGATTTGTCGAGTGGACAATTGACGCAACAAAATCGTCCGTGGATTGCGGCGTGTTGTATTCATAAAAAAGAACATGCGCTTGCAAGCTATACGGGTGAAGGCGATTCGCCTGTCGGAAATTTATTGTACACCGATCACAGCAAGGCTTGGCATGTGTATTACGAAGGAAAAAATTGCGTGATTGCCGATCGTGCGCATCCGGTTTATTTGCGCATTCTTTCGCCCAGTTCCATTACGGCTGGTGCGCAACAAGGGCCGCCCAAACATGCGGGTGAAGTGAATTTTGAAAAATACTATGCGTACTTACGGTTGTTTGGAAATTGGGAGCAGGTGGCTGTAACAAAATTTGATGCTTACCGCGATCAATTGCGCGAAGCGTGGCGGGTATTTTCATTTGATGCGTGGAAACCAATTCCTAGCGAAGGCATAAAAGGGTGGGTGAAAAAAATTGGACAACGGATCAAACGCTTTGGTAAAAAATCTTGCTGCGACTGATGAGAACATTCACCGAATTTAAAAACGATTTTTACAGCCGCTTCTCCGATCCTGCTGTGTTTGATTGCGGCGACATCAATTTGCTCAAAGTCGTCTTGGATGGTTTAAAAGTGCAATACGCCACGCGTGGGCCTGTGAATACACGGATGTTTGGATCGAAACTTATTTTTCGTCTTCAACTTTGGCGCAATGCGAAACGCAACCATGAAAATCACACCAAAAAAATTGCGGCTTTTAAAGCGCACGTTAACACACAAACGGTTTGGGGAATTGATTATACGGGACGTGGTGTAAGTGATGGAAAAGGAAATTTAGTTTCTGGGTATTACGATCGGTTGCGAACGCTTTTTCCGCAAAACGAATTTGTGATTCTAAACGATAAGCCCGGAAAAACGCCATACAACAATGCGATTTCTATTGAAGGTTTAGCAGCTAGATTTTCGTATGTGCAGCCGGATGCGGAGGATTGGGTCTTGCGCGATTTATTGGTGGAGGCGGAAGCGCGTTTTGTTGCGGGCGGGCTTGTGCGTGGGGATGAGCGGCTGAGTGTGCGGGCGGCGTTTCAGAAATTTTTCGACGAGTATCGCGGTTGGAAACGGTTGTTGCAAGTAGCGAAACCGAAACAGGTATTTTTTACGATGCACTACCACCGCGAAGGTTTTTTGTTGGCATTAAAGCGGGCTGGCGTAAAGTCGATTGAGTTGCAACATGGCCTCATTGCGCCTGAAGATATTTTTTATGTTATGCCTAAAAGCATCAGCACCATTCGCAACCGCGCGATGTATGCCGACGAAATTTGGGTCTATGGCGATTTTTGGAAAAATCGGTTGCTTCAAGGTGGCGAATACGGCGAAAACGAAATCCGTGTGATTGGTTGGTATCCGCGCATTGCGGTAACGCTAAATTCGCCCGAGTACGAGGCGTTGAAGCAATTCATAGGAACAAAGAAATGTGTCTTGGTGTGTACGCAAACGTCCTTACATGAATTTTATATCTCGCTCATTTCGGCGCTAGCGCAAACACTACTGGATGCTAAACACGAAGCGGTAATTATTGTCAAACCCCACCCGCACGAAACCACCGCACTGTATCAAGCCTTAGAAAAATACACCAATATCAAAATCGCGCAAGGCCCGCTCGACGATTTCGTCCAACTCGCAACCGTCCACGCCTCGATTTATTCGACCACGCATTACGACGCACAACGCCACGGCTTACGCAGTTTTGCTTGGTCTGTTACCGCTTGTGCCGATTATGTAAAAGCCGTCATCGCATCAGGTGTAGCCGAAAATCTTGCACAGGGCGAAGATATACTGAAACGTATGCAAACAACTGAAAATCAGACCATGATTCCCGCAACGCATTTCTACGCACCGTTTCAGGAAGGAAATTATTGAACGATTATTCCGAAAAAGAAAATCTCTTCTTTGTAAATTCAGCAGAATGTGTACTTTTGTGCTGGGTAAGTCTTATACGACCAGCTCCTGTTGACTCCCCCAGGACCGGAAGGTAGCAAGGGTAAATGGTTGAGCGGTGCGATATAAATCGCTTACCCATTTTTTGTGCCCGCTATTTTCCTTCAATCCAATTCACAATGCGTTCGCAAATTGGATTTTCAACTGGCCCTACCATTCCTGCATAATTTCCGTCTTCGTCGATAAGGAATTTCTGAAAATTCCAACTCACTTCCGCATCTTCCACGCCATTTTCAGTTTTTGCAGTAAGCCAACGGTAGATCGGATGTTTGCCTTCGCCCACAACACTAATTTTTTTCATGAGTGGAAATGTAACACCAAAATTCACTTCGCAAAACTGCGCAATTTCCGCTTCGGTGCCTGGTTCTTGCGCCGCAAAATCGTTTGCCGGAAATCCGATAATCGTAAAATTCTTGTCGTTATACGTTTCATACAATTCTTGTAATTGCTTGTACTGTGGCGTAAGCCCACATTGCGAAGCGACATTAACAACCAATATTTTTTTGCCGCGAAAAGCAGATAAATCAACTGGTTTTCCGGAGATAGATTCAGCCGTAAATTGATGAAAATTTGACATGTGCTTGTAGGTTTAGGTATTTTTCAAAAGTATGGATTCCAACGCAGAATGCCTAGTTCGATGTAAAAACGCAAGTGCAGTAGGAATTGGCGAATTGGTAAATTGGTGATTCACAAACTCAACAACTAGCCAACTCAACAATTCACCAATTTACCAATTCGTCAATTCAACATCAGAAATAACTGAAAAAAAATAAGGCGACGGAATTTAAAACCTCATTTCAGATTATCTTTGCACGTCTATGAAAAATCGGGCTTTTTTGCTTTTACTGGTTTTGTTTTTTGCGGCTTGTTCGCCTTCACCAACAACGCGGCAAGAACACGATTCGCTTCCCGATAGTTTACCAGATACACTTGCAGGAAAAATAGACGATAGCGATTCTTGCGCCGTACTTAAACGCACCATTGCCGGCGATACCCAACAAGACCAACTCAGACGCGATTTGGCCGAATTGCGGCTTTGCGGCTTAGATAGTTTCGATTTGCTTTATGTTGTGCCCAACCTCATGCCCGGCTATTTGCTCGAACAAGAATCGAAAACAAGTATCCGTCCAACCTACGGAAACTTTCTAAATCACGTGCGCGAATTTCGCCAATCCAATTCGTACAAGCAATTGCACGATAATGTCATGACACTCGATAGTTTACAAGCATTGACCTACAATCCCAAAAAACTCAACGCCTTGAAACCATCTTTTGGCCGACTTGGTATGACCGAACCCGAATGGCGAGCATTTTCGGCATTTGTCCGTGATTGGGAACCACCTAAAAATCAAAAAACAACTTGGCGCGATGCCTTCGATGCGTTTGAACGTGCGATGGCCAACGTTAACCGCTAACTCCATACCTGATGCGTAACGCTTCCGTTTTCTTTTTTGCACTACTCCTACTCACCGTTTTTGCATGCGGCGATCCGCGCTCTCGTAAAACAAAAGAGGAGAAAAAACTAGATGCTCGAACCGAAAAACTTCATCAATACCAACGACTCGGATTATGCGGCAAGTATTCCATTCCGCAAGTCGATTCGCTCTTTGAAACCTGTAAAGACGATCCACGCAATCAAACGCGGAAACTCTTGGTCAAAACTGGTGCAATTTTAGAAATCGATCTTTCCCTCGAAAAACGTTCTTGCTTTGATACTTACCGAAATGCGTTCAAAGTCATTGGTGAAAAATGGCCTGATTTAAAATGCGATTCCATCGAACTGTCGTATGTGTATGATACCGATAATAAAAAAGACACCGATGCTGTTTTAGTAAACGTGCAAATCGGCAATACCTCAATTTCCAGAAGGCTCTATTGGTTTCGTGATTGGGAAATGGACGAAACGTTTTGCAAATTATTCAATACCATTCTCACCGAACGCAACAGTCCAGAACGCCTTCACCTCGTTACGTTTGAATGCGACCAATGTACCAAAGCCGCCATCAGTGTTTCTTCCGACGTGGACATCACGCGCATGGGTATCATGCGTTTCAACAAACAAATTGCCGACTCAATCCTACTCGATCCCGAATTGCACCTCGACCCGATGAATGAATTTGAATTGCTCACCCGCGCACAGACCGAAAAATACCTGAGCCAACTCTTAAACAGTGGATTGATCGAAAAAACGGATAGTGCTCAATTTGATGACATTCGCACATCGGCGCGCCTCACTTCGGTTTACGGCTACGAAGGCTTTTTTGAGTTTAACGATAGTCTTTTTGTGCGTTTGTCGTTTGATACGATTAATGATTTCAACCCGTATGAAAACATACTACACGATCTAGAAAAAGGATCGCGTGGCCGATTTATGACCGATGGTTTTTCAGACGAGCGCGTGGGCACAGAAGCCGCGAATGTGCGTTTTACATTGAAGGGAAAAGTATATGAACGAACATTTGAAAAACGAAATGGCTTCGTATCGCCCGAAATCATCAATTGGGTGAACGAAGCCCTTGCCGACCAAAAAGCAGATGGCGCTTTTTACACCATTTTTACCCGCGAAAAAATTGCCATGGTTACGTTTATCAAAAACGACAAGGCCGAACAAGCCAAAGCATGCGGATTTTTCCCGCTCGTCGTGAAAGGTGCTCCAGATCAGTTGTTAATGCCTTACCGCCAATAATCATCGCTTTTTCGGATAGAAATCGTACATTTGAAATCGTTTATTTAAGACTTATTCGTGAAAATCAGCAAAGAATTAAAAACAGGTATCGTCGTCGTTTTTGCGGTCGGACTGTTTATTTATGGCTTCAACTTTTTGAAAGGCCGCGACATCTTCTCGTCCACGTTTGACCTCTATGCGGTTTACGACCATGTTGAAGGATTAACATCCAACAACAGCGTTACGCTCAACGGATTTAAAATTGGAACCGTCCGCGAGGTTTCCATTGATCCTAAAACCGGAAAACTCGTCGTCCATTTTGTGGTTACCAACGACGATGCCCGCATTACCAAACCTTCCCGCGCAGAAATATACAGCGATGGTCTTTTGGGAAGCAAGGCCTTACGTCTTTTGGTTGATGCCAACGGCAAACCCGTTGTTGATGGCGATACGCTTGTGGGTTCGGTAGAAGGCTCACTCAAAGATGCCGTCAACGAACAAATTCTCCCACTCAAAGGAAAAGTAGAAGGACTCGTTTCTTCGATTGATTCGGTAGTTACCGTTTTGCAAGTTATCCTCAACAAAGATGCCCGCGAAGATTTAGAAAATAGCTTCCAAAGTATCAGCAATGCCCTTTCTACATTTGAACGCACGGCATTGCGTCTTGATACACTTGTTGCTTCAGAAAAAGTAAAATTTGCGGATATCCTCACCAAAGTACAATCCATCACAACCAATTTAGCTAGCAACAACGAATCGCTGACCAAAGCCATCAATAATTTTGAAAACATCAGCGATAGTTTGGCTAAGTCAAATTTGAAAAGCACCATTGACAATGCCAACCTGACTCTTTCGCGCACGGCAGAAATCATGGATAAAATCAACCGTGGCGAAGGTACTTTGGGCTTATTGGTCAACGATAAAAAACTGTACAACGATTTAACGAAAACAAATACCGACCTTGATGCGTTAATTGTAGATATAAAAACGTATCCCGGTCGTTACCTCTCGATTTTCCACCGCAAAGACCGTCCTAAAAAAGGACAGAACCCGCCACCGAAGCCCTGAGGAAATTCCGTTTAAACTGTCATCCGCGTTTTTTGTTCTGCAAGTATGGCCTACATCGACAATATTCTCTTTGCCCTTTTATTTGCCGCAGGTATTTATTGGTTTGCCCAAAGTCTGGGAAAACTTCGCCGCAATATTTTGCTTGGCCGCGACCTCGACCTCACCGATAATAAACCCATGCGTTGGCGCACCATGATTCGTGTGGCGTTGGGCCAATCGAAAATGGTAACGCGGCCTACGGCGGCCATCATGCATATTTTTGTTTATGTTGGTTTCATCATCATCAACATCGAACTTCTTGAGATTGTCATTGATGGCATTTTTGGCACACACCGCGTTTTATCGTTCCTTGGGCCGCTCTACACCTTTTTGATTGCTACGTTTGAAGTTTTAGCCTTACTCGTATTGATTGGTTGCGTTGTTTTTCTTGTTCGTCGCAACATCATCAAACTTAAACGTTTTGTAAGCAAAGACCTCGATGGTTGGCCGCGCTCAGATGCCAATTATATTCTGATCACCGAAATTTTGCTCATGTCGGCATTCTTGTTCATGAATGCTGCCGACCGCCAATTGCAGGTTATGGGCTACAGTCATTATCATGAAATGTCTTCCGCCGCATTTCCAATCAGTCAGTGGCTCATACCAATTTATGGCGATGCATCTCCTGAAGCGTTGATTATGGTAGAACGATTTTGCTGGTGGTTTCACATTGCCGGAATTTTAGCCTTCATGAATTATTTGCCGTATTCCAAACACTTGCACATCCTCTTTGCATTCCCGAATACATTCTACTCCAACCTCAAAGCAAAAGGCGGTTTTTCTAATCCTGAAAATGTGCAAAACGAAGTAAAAGCCATGATGGATCCTTCGTTTACGCCACCTGCCCCACCCGAAGGGCAAATACAGCGTTTTGGTGCAAAAGATGTAACCGACCTCAGTTGGAAACAATTGATGGATGCCTATACGTGTACCGAATGTGGGCGTTGTACATCGGCTTGCCCAGCAAATAATACAGGCAAATTGCTTTCGCCACGTAAAATTATGATGGCCACCCGCGATCGTCTCGAAGAAGTAGGGGCCAATATCGATTCCAACAAAGGAAGTTTTGTTGAAGACGGTAAACCGTTGTTGGGAACATACATTACACCGGAAGAACTTTGGGCCTGTACCTCGTGCAATGCTTGCGTTCAGGAATGTCCAGTCAATATCGATCCGCTCTCCATCATCATCGACTTGCGTCGTTACATGGTGATGGAAGAATCGGCTGCTCCGGCAGAATTAAACATGATGCTTACCAACCTCGAAAACAACGGTGCGCCTTGGCAGTTTTCGCCATCAGACCGTTTAAATTGGGCAAACGAAGAATAAGTAAACATGATCAACAACAACCTCATCAACCAGGAAGAGAACGGCAAAAAATTAAGCCCTGTTCTTCCCGAAGGCATTAAAAATTTCCTGATCGACATTGATGGTACGATCTGCGAAGATATTCCGAATGAAGAGCCTTGGCGCATGGCCGACGCGGCTATTTTTCCCGATGCGCTCGAAACCATTAACAACTGGTACGACGAAGGGCATATCATTACGTTTTTTACTTCGCGTACAGAAGAACACCGCGATGTAACCGAAGAATGGTTGCTTAAACACAATTTCCGTTTTCATGGATTGATTATGGGGAAACCACGCGGCGGAAATTACCATTGGATTGACAATCACATTGTCCGCGCTACGCATTACGACGGAAAATTTACAAACCTCATTGAAAAAGATGTACGCATTCAAGTTTTTGAATCGTAACAAAACATAAACACGCATGAGCAACCAAGCAATTCATGTACCCACAATGGCCGAATTTGCGGCACGTGGCGAAATGCCGGAAATTTTATTTTGGGTAGGCTGTGCCGGAAGTTTCGACGACCGCGCCAAAAAAATCACCAAAGCCATTGTTCGCATTTTGAACCATGTGGGTGTACAATTTGCCGTGCTTGGAACGGAAGAAACATGTACTGGCGATCCGGCCAAACGTGCTGGTCATGAGTTTTTGTTTCAGATGCAAGCCTCGACCAATATCCAAGTCTTGAATGGATATGGTGTGAAGAAAATTGTAACGGGTTGCCCGCATTGTTACAACACACTCAAAAATGAATATCCAGAATTGGGCGGCGATTACGAAGTGATTCACCACACCCAATTGGTGCAGCAACTTTTAGATGCCGGAAAATTAACGGTTCAAGGCGGCGCTTTCAAAGGCAAAAAAATCACGTACCACGATCCATGTTACCTCGGTCGCGCGAATGATGTGTACGAAGCTCCACGCGAAGTGATTCAGAAACTTGATGTTGAATTGGCCGAAATGAAGCGTAGCCGTGCGAATGGCTTTTGCTGCGGGGCGGGCGGGGCGCAAATGTTTAAAGAAGCCGAAAAAGGCGATAAAGAAGTAAACGTAGAACGCAGCGAAGAAGCACTCGCCCTCAAACCCGATGTGATTGCTGTTGGTTGTCCGTTTTGTATGACGATGATGACTGATGGTGTTAAACATTTCAATCAGGAAGATACAACCAAAGTCATGGATGTAGCCGAATTGATTGCACAAGCAAACGATCTTTAACATTGAATAAGCATGCTTAGTTTTAACGATATGCCCGCCCACAGCCGCGTCTGGATTTACCAGTGGGACCGTGAATTGACCGATGCAGAAATTGGTGAAATCAAACAGCGGGCAGCCATGTTTCTGATCGATTGGACTTCGCACGGTAATTTGATGCGCGCAAGCATTGATGTTTTGTACCATCGTTTCATCCTCGTTTTAGCAGATGAAGCAGCGGCAGCAGCAAGTGGCTGTGGCGTTGACAAATCGGTACGTTTTGTGCAGCAATTGGAACAGGATTATAAGGTTTCGCTCTTTGATCGAATGCTAACAGCGTATCGCGATGCCGATGGAAAAATTCAAACCCTTAAGCTGCATTATTTTGAACAATTGGTGCAAGATGGTAAACTAAATGGCCAGACAGTTGTTTTCAATAATCTCGTTAGCACAAAAGCTGAACTGGAAAAAAACTGGGAAGTACCCATGCACAAGAGTTGGCATGCACGTATGATTCCTGCTTAATCTCAAGAAAATATGACACTTACCGCCAAACGTATTTTAGTGCTTGCTCTGGCGGTTCTTGGAACATGCTGGTTGCTCGTCCCGCTACGCCTCGATGTGGTTACGGGATATTATCAAGGCGAAACTCCAGAAACGAGCGTTTTGGTTCCGATGCATCAGGAATTGACCAGTACGGTCATTCAATTAGATACGCATCCGGCCTCCAAATTATTTGTTTGTCTTTTTGCTTTTGCTCCTTGTTTGTTGGTGTGGAAATCGTTTTCCATTCGCAAACCGTTTACCTTGCCAACACGAGCCTTGATGCAATTATCAGGACTTGTCTTGTTTCTTGGAGCTGCCTATACAATGTACATCATCACCTATAAAAATGGTGGATTGAGTATGACTGAATGTAAAACTTCGTTAACGGTTGGTGGCATTTTATTGGCGGCACAAAATTTTCTGACCGGTGCATACATTTTTTCGGTTGTTGGTGTTCCAGATGGTAAACATGCAAACCTTTTTGAATATCGCGATGCGTCTGAAACAACTTGGGACAACCAAATGCCCCGCCCGCGCCGCGACCCACGCTTCGACAAATGATACCTGCATTTTTTAATTGGAGTGGCGGAAAAGACTCATCACTCGCCCTCTGGAAAATTCAACAAGAAGGAAAATTTTCCATTCAATCGCTCTTAACTAGCATTAACGCACACCACAGCCGCATTTCCATGCACGGTGTGCGCCGCAGTTTGCTCGAACAGCAAGCACAAGCCTTACAAATCCCGCTTCATACGATTGAATTGCCCGAACATCCGAGTATGGATGAATACGCAACCATCATGCACAATGGTGTCGATATGTTGAAGAACAAAGGCATGCACCACGCTATTTTTGGCGATATTTTTCTAGAAGATTTACGCGCTTACCGCGAAAAACAATTGGCCACACAAAGCGTTGAGGCTGTTTTCCCGCTTTGGAAAATAGATACCAAACTGTTGATGCAGGAATTTTTAGATGCGGGATTTAAAGCCATTACGGTATGCGTTTCGGAAAAAAAACTAGGACCCGAATTTTGTGGACGCATCATTGACCAAGCGTTTTGCGAAGCCTTGCCCAGCGATGTGGACATCTGCGGCGAAAATGGCGAATACCATTCCTTTGTCTTTGATGGCCCAATTTTCAAACAACCAATTCCGTTTCAATTAGGCGAATTGGTGCACCGCTCCTACCCTGCGCCCGATGATACCAGCGAAGCGTATGGGTTTTATTTTCAGGATTTATTGGCCGATTGATATTCGGAGATAATATTTCTTAATCTCCACCGCGTTTGCAACGCGGTGGAACGAGATTCGCGTTTGCAACGCGCATTACTTAAAATCTTCTTCTAATCAATCAAACTGTTCAATATAGGCTATGTAGAATTTGTGGACGATTGATATTCGGAGATAATATTTCTTAATCTCCACCGCGTTTGCAACGCGGTGGAACGAGATTCGCGTTTGCAACGCGCATTACTTAAAATCTTCTCCTAATCAATCAAACTGTTCAATATAGGCTATGTAGAATTTGTGGCAAGATTGATATTCGGAGATAATATTTCTTAATCTCCACCGCGTTTGCAACGCGCATTACTTAAAATCTTCTTCTAATCAATCAAACTGTTCAATATAGGCTATGTATAATTTGTGGCCGATTGATATTCGGAGATAATATTTCATAAGCCAAAAATTCCCCTATCTTTGATCTTTGATGAAATTCGCCGCACCTATCTTCCTCTTTGGCCTGCTGGCTTTGGCGATTCCTATCCTCATTCACCTCTTTAATTTTCGCAAATACAAACGCATTTTCTTTACCAATGTGCGTTTCCTGCGTGAAGTGCAGCACGAAACACAATCGCGCAACCGCCTCAAACATTTGCTTGTACTGGCAAGCCGTTTGTTAGCCATTCTTTTTCTTGTCTTCGCATTTGCACAACCATTTATTCCACGCGAAAACGCAACCGTGCGCACCGGCCAAAAACGCGTCAGCATTTTTATCGACAATTCATTCAGTATGGATGCGGTAAACAAAAGCGGAACGCTCCTCGACGAAGCCAAAAAAGATGCCCGCGAAATTGTAGCCGCATACAAAGCCGACGATCGCTTTCAATTGCTCACCAATGATTTTGAAGGCCGCCACCAACGCTTACTCAGCAAAGAAGACTTTTTGGAACAACTCGACGAAGTAAAACTAAGTCCCGCATTGCGTAGCATCTCCGAAATTACCAATCGCCAACAAGACGCACTTAATGCCATTTCAGGAACAGCATCGGGCAACAAACAAGCCTTCATCCTTTCCGATTTTCAAAAAAGCATCTCCGATTTTTCTGCTGTCAAAACCGATACGAGTATTCAATGGCGAACCATTCCAATTGTTGCACAGAACAGAAACAATATCTATGTCGATTCCATCTGGTTTGAAAGCCCCGTGCGCCGTATTGGTCAGCAAGAAGTGCTGCATGTGCGCTTGAAGAGTCGTTCAGAGCAAGACATGGAAAATGTGCCCATGCGTTTGTACCTCAACGGCCAAGCCAAAACACCTGCGAGTTTCAATATTCGCGCCAATGCCACCACCGATACACTCATTTACTTCACGGTAAACGAACCCGGATTGCAGCAAGGCTTGATTGAAATAAACGATTATCCTGTAACCTTCGACGATCGTTTTTACTTTTCGTTCGATGTGTTGAAATCCATTCCAGTATTGAGCATTCGCGCTACGGAAACAAATCCGTTGCTGGTTGAAAGCGACTACTTGCAAAAACTTTTCGGCAACGATTCGGCTTTTGTTTATGCGGCTCAAGAAGAAACCAAAATCGATTATGCAACCTTCGCCAATTACCGCCTCATTGTGGTCAATAGCCTTCAAAAAATCTCGTCGGGACTAGCCACCGAATTGCGCAAATTTGTTGACAATGGTGGAAGCATCGTCGTATTTCCAGGTGCCAATGCCGACCTCGCAACATACCGCGATTTGCTTTCGCCCATGGGCTGTCCGGTTTTGGACAAACCCGATACGGTGAAAAGTATTGTCGATAAAATTCAGTTTGAGCATCCCTTGTACAAAGGCGTTTTTGAAAAATCGGCTGGAAATTTTGATTTGCCCATTGCATACGATCATTACCGCATTTCGCGTTCATCGCGTTCGGCGCAACAACCGCTGATGACACTCCGCAATGGTGATTTGTTTATGAGTGTTACACCCGTACGCAAAGGATTTGTTTACCTCTGCGCCACGCCGCTCTTGCAAGCCTACACGAATTTTCCGCGCCACGCCTTGTTTGTACCAACCTTATACCAAGCCGCGCTCTTTAGTCAACCACAAAATAAATTGTTCTATACCATTGATCGCGATGCAACCATTTTCCCGGGACAAGTTGCAGTTGCCAGCGATCAAGTTTTTCACCTGACTGATCCGGCTAAAAAATTTGATGTCATTCCTGCATACGTCAACAACCAAGGGCAAAGCGAATTGCAAGTACACAAACAAGTAACCGATCCCGGAAATTACCTCGTTCAACTCGATACCAAAACCATAACAGGTGCGGCATTTAATTACGATCGGCGCGAATCGGATTTGAGTGTGCTGAGTTCGGATGATTTAATTAAAAGCATGAGCGATGCGGGATTAATTCATTTCTCCAATTTGGATGCACAAGGCAAAGGCTATACGGCTTTGCTCACCGAACAAGATTATGGCATTCGCCTCTGGAAAATCTGTATTGCTTTAACTTTATTGTTTTTGTTGGCCGAAGTCTTACTGTTACGCTTTTGGCGAACACCAAACCGTCCTGCAATTGCACAAACGACCTGAACACAACTGAACGCATGAAAGTATTGTTCAAAAACGCAACCATCTGCGATCCGGCCTCGCCTGAACATGGCAAACGACTTGATGTACTCATCGAAGATGGCACGATTCGTCAGCTTGGAGAACTGATTCAAGCCGATGATGCCCAAGTAGTCAGTTCCGACAACCTTCACCTTTCTCCGGGCTGGCTCGATATGCAAGCGCATTTACGCGATCCGGGCGAAGAACAAAAAGAAACGCTCGAATCGGCAGCAGCGGCAGCAGCAGCGGGCGGATTTACAAGTGTGTTGGCCATGCCCGACACACATCCATGCATTCAAACCAAAGCAGATGTAGATTATGTGTTGCGGCGTTCGGCTCACCTTCCGGTAGAAATAATTCCTGCTGGTGCGTTGACGGTTGGGCTGGAAGGAAAAGAAATGGCTGAGACGTATGATATGCACTTGGCCGGAGCAAAAGCATTTACCGATGGGTTAAAACCGATTGCGCATGCGGGCGTTTTGGTACGCTCACTTTTATACACGAAAAATTTTGGTGCGCCTGTACTCACGCACGCTGACGAACGCAGCATTTCTGCCGATGGTAAAATGCACGAAGGGCCAACGAGTACGATGCTTGGTTTGAAAGGCATTCCTTCGCTGGCAGAAGATTTGATGACTGCGCGAAATATTGAATTGGCTGAATATGCCGATGCGCCCATTCACCTGCTCGCAGTAAGCTCGGCCAAAAGTGTAGCACTCATTCGGGAAGCGAAAAAACGTGGATTGCAAGTAACCGCTTCGGTCAATGCGGCACATTTGTTTTTCAACGATACGGCATTGCGTGGCTTTGATTCCAATTTCAAAATCAATCCGCCCATTCGGAGCGAAGAAGATCGCCTTGCTTTGATTGATGGCTTGGTGGATAAAACCATTGATGTCATTAGTTCTGGGCACGCGCCGGAAGATGCCGAGAGCAAAGTGGTGGAATTTGACATTGCAGCGTTTGGCATGATTGGTTTAGAAACCGCATTTGCCATAGCGCGCAGCGCATCACCCGCGCTTCCGCTAGCAATACTACTCAACGCATTTTGTGACGCGCCAAGACGCATTTTAGGAATAGACGTGCCTAAAATTGCTGTTGGAGAAAAAGCAACGCTCACCGCATTCGATCCAGATCTACACTGGACTTTTACAGCAAAAGACATTCGCTCCAAATCAAAAAACACGCCGCTTACCGGAATGGCCTTAACAGGCAAAGTACTCGGTATTTATGCGCGTGGGTTGTGGGTAATGGCCTAGCTCCTATCTTTGCTGCGTGCAAGAACCAAAGCGTATTCTCATTATTCAAACAGCGTTTACAGGTGATGTTGTTCTAGCAACGCCTGTATTGGAAAAATTGCATGCTACATTTCCAAATGCGGAGCTTGATGTTTTGGTGCGAAAAGGAAATGAAGGCTTACTTGCCGGACATCCATTTCTTCACGAAGTGCTGATTTGGGAAAAGAAAAAAGAAAAAATCCGTAACCTGTTTCGCTTACTCTTCAAAATTCGTAAGCGCAATTACGATGTTGTTGCAACGCTTCATCGTTTTGCTTCTTCGGGAATGCTTACCGCACTTTCGGGAGCCAAACAGCGCATTGGTTTCGATAAAAATCCGTGGGCTTTTGCCTTTACACACAAACAAACACACGAAATCGGAAATGGAAAGCATGAAGTACGCCGCAACATTGAATTAATCGCACATTTAACAGGCGATACTATAGTTCGGACTCGGCTTTACCCAACAGTTGCCGACGAAAAAATGGTTTCGTTTCATAAAAATTCGGGTCCCTATATTTGTCTTGCACCAACATCGGTTTGGTTTACCAAGCAATGGCCGCCCGAGCAATGGGTAGAATTAATCCAACTGATTCCGACAACCTACCGCATCCACCTCTTAGGAGCACCAAGCGATCGCGAATTGTGTGAGCAAATACTACAAAGTGCGGGCCGCGAGCATGTTGACAACCTCTGTGGACAATTGAGTTTTTTACAATCGGTTGCACTCATGTCGGGAGCCGTGATGAATTATGTAAATGATTCGGCCCCTTTGCATTTTGCATCAGCCGTAAACGCTCCCGTAACCGCAATTTTTTGTTCTACTGTTCCCGCATTTGGATTTGGGCCGCTTTCGGATCATGCAACTGTTTTAGAAACACCCGAAAAATTGACGTGTCGCCCTTGTGGTTTGCATGGCCATAAAGCCTGTCCGGAAGCGCATTTCAAATGTGCATGGAAAATTACACCCGCAATGGCTGCCGCAACGTTAGCAACTCATTAATTTTTCATCATGGCCATTTTTTACCAACCTGATTTAACGGCTGACCTCATCACATTGAGCGAAGAAGAATCGAAACATGCGATTCGGGTATTGCGTCTTCGCATGAACGATCGCGTGGAATTGGTTGACGGCATGGGCATGCGTTGCGAAGCGGATGTTATTGACGAACATCCCAAAAGATGCACCTTAGCTATTCGTTCGCGTAAACAAGAAGAAAAACCATACAGCCATCGGTTTCATTTAGGCATTGCACCAACGAAACATACCGATCGCATGGAATGGTTGGTTGAAAAAGCAACCGAAGTTGGTCTTGAACGCCTTGTTTTGCTTGATTGCGCGCACAGCGAACGCACGCAACTCAAAACAGAACGGTTAGAAAAAATTGCGATCTCCGCAATGAAACAATCGCAACAAGCACATCTGCCGCAAATTGAGTCTATGCAAGCGTTTGAAACCATTGTTGGGCAAAAATTTGAGGGGCAAAAATTCATTGCGCATTGCTACCCAACCGCTAAGCAGCATTTGCACACCGTTTGTCAAAACGGGAAAGATACCTTGGTACTAATTGGTCCTGAAGGCGATTTTTCTGAAGCGGAAGTTGAACGCGCAATACAGCATGGTTTTATTCCCGTGAGCTTAGGAGAAACACGTTTGCGCACCGAAACGGCAGCATTTACAGCACTTTTTTCGGTTGCAATGAAGTCGGTTTAACGGCTTCGACATTCGCACAACAAAATGATTTTCAACAAATTAAACCATATAATATCCTTTTGACTCTCAAAATTGGATAGTTTTTGGTTTTGTTTCGCTTTGATTACGTTGCATCATTGTATCGTCAAATTAAGCAAACCCAAAAATGCAAGCGACCTCAAATCATTCTAGTCAAGTAAAAAGTAAACATCCACGAATTGTTACCGAAGGCAAGCACAGTAGCCTAACACGTAAAATCATAAGCGCGATTATTGTAGGTGCGACTATGATTGTTAGCGGTGCTATTGTTTTAAACATGAATTTATTTTCGATTGGCGAAACGGTTGCGCTTTTGCTTTCCTTATTTGTTCTTCTTTTAATGCTTTCCCAACGCGAACCATCACAAATACCTTATCACAGCAGACCTGATTTTTGATACACCCATGAATACGCCCCAAGTACGTCCGGCGTTGAAAACTTCCCCCTACATGTGCGCTACCCCCTACGCTGGCCCACATCAACGTTTTCAACGCCGGTATTTTTTTGCTTATTTCGCAGCCCTTACCATCGTCAAAGACCTGATATTTTTTTAACTTTGTAGCTCATCAACAGCTAACCTGCATCGTAAGCAGGATTTTTTATGATCAATATTTCTTTACCCGATGGTTCTGTGCGCCAAGTTGCAGCCGGAACTACTGCGCTTCAAGTTGCGCAATCTATCTCCGAAGGTCTTGCCCGCAATGTTCTCGCCGCCAAAGTAAACGGCGAAATCTGGGATGCCTCACGTCCAATCCATACCGACGCACACTTGTTGCTGCTCACGTGGAACGATGTAGATGGAAAAAAAACCATGTGGCATTCTTCGGCGCATTTGATGGCCGAAGCGCTCGAAGCACTTTATCCCGGTGTAAAATTCGGTATCGGCCCTGCGCTCGATAATGGATTTTATTACGATGTGGATTTGGGTGATCACAAACTTTCGTCAGACGATCTTCCCAAAATCGAGAAGAAAATGCTCGAATTGGCTAGCCTGAAAAAAGAATATGTCCGCCAAGAAATTTCTAAAATCGAAGCACTTGGATTTTTTCACAACAAAGGCGATGAATACAAAATCGATTTGTTGCAAAATTTGAATGACGGCGAAATCACACTTTACTCACAAGGTAATTTTACCGATCTCTGCCGCGGTCCACACATTCCCAATACGGGTTTTGTGAAAGCTGTAAAACTGCTCAACATTGCAGGCGCATACTGGAAAGGTGATGAGAAGAACAAACAGTTGACCCGCATCTACGGCATTACGTTTCCGAAACAAAAAGAGCTTGACGAATATCTTGTCATGCTCGAAGAAGCCAAGAAACGCGACCACCGCAAATTGGGTCGTGAATTGGAGCTTTTCACCTTCTCGGATAAAGTAGGTATGGGATTGCCGCTCTGGCTTCCAGCGGGTGCAGCCTTGCGCGAGCGCTTGCAACAGTTTTTACAAAAAGCACAATTGAAAGCAGGTTATTTGCCTGTTATCACCCCGCATATTGGCAACAAACAACTTTATATTACTTCTGGCCACTACGAAAAATATGGGAAAGATTCGTTTCAACCGATTCGTACACCGCAAGAAGGCGAAGAGTTTTTTCTCAAGCCGATGAATTGTCCGCACCATTGCGAGATTTATAAAAGCAAACCACGTTCATACAAAGACCTTCCGGTTCGTTTTGCTGAATTTGGAACGGTTTATCGTTACGAGCAAAGCGGCGAATTGCATGGCCTTACCCGTGTGCGTGGCTTTACACAAGACGATGCGCATTTGTTTTGCCGCCCCGATCAGGTGAAAGAAGAATTTTGTAAGGTCATTGATTTGGTCTTGTATGTATTCCGTTCGCTCGATTTTACCGATTATACCGCGCAGATTTCATTGCGCGATAAAGAAGATCGGAGCAAATACATTGGTACCGACGAAAACTGGGAAAAGGCCGAACAATCCATCATTGAAGCGGCAACCGAAAAAGGCTTGCGTACTGTTGTGGAATATGGCGAAGCGGCATTTTATGGCCCTAAGCTCGATTTCATGGTCAAAGATGCGATTGGACGTAAATGGCAATTGGGTACAATTCAGGTGGACTACAATTTACCCGAGCGTTTTGAATTGGAATACACCGGTGCCGATAATCAAAAGCATCGTCCGGTCATGATTCACCGTGCGCCATTTGGCTCCATGGAACGTTTTGTGGCGGTATTGATTGAACATTGTGCCGGAAAATTCCCGTTGTGGCTTACCCCGCAGCAAGTAGCGGTATTGCCCATCAGCGATAAATTCAACGATTATGCGAAAGAAGTCTTAGAAACGCTACAACAGTTGGATGTACGCGGTTTTGTGGACGATAGCAACGAAAAAATCGGGAAGAAAATTCGGGATGCGGAGATTGGTAAAGTTCCGTACATGCTCATTGTTGGCGAAAAAGAAGCGGCTGATAAAGCGGTTTCGGTGCGTCGGCAGGGCGATGGCGATAAAGGAGCCATGCCAATCGCTGCTTTTGCCCAAATGGTGCAAAATGAGGTAAATGAAAAGTTAAATGCACTTTAAATAAGAAATAACACAATATTTTCTGTCCAGAACTTGACAAGGCATGATTCATACCTGTATATTTGGACTGCAAAACAAAAATGGTGTTTTACACCTGATTAAAAACAATAAGTAAGTATCACTAAAAAACGGAGGTTCACATCGCTACTCCTTTCAATCGTCCGCCCCGCCCTGCAACACCATTCCGCGGGCCGCGAATGCCACAAAAAAAAGAAGAACTTCACCGCATCAATGAAAAAATTCGCGGTGTAACACAAGTCCGCGTCGTCGGAGAAGACATCGAGCAAGGCGTTTTTTCAATCGAAAAAGCACTTGAAATTGCTCAAAGTGTAGGTCTCGATTTAGTTGAGATCGTTGCCAATGTCGATCCTCCTGTTTGTCGCGTTGTCGATTACAAGAAGTTTCTCTACGAACAAAAGAAGAAACAAAAGGAAATTAAATCCAAGGCACAAAAAGTTGTTCTGAAAGAAATTCGTTTTGGTCCACATACCGACGACCACGATTTTAATTTCAAGAAAAACCACGCCATCCGATTCCTTGAAGACGGTGCTAAAGTCAAAGCTTACGTTTTCTTCCGAGGCCGTACGATTGTATTCAAAGAACAAGGCGAAATTCTCCTGCTCAAATTTGCACAAGAACTCGAAGAATATGGCAAAGTAGAACAACTGCCACAACTCGAAGGAAAACGCATGCAAATGCTCATTGCTCCAAAGAAAAAGAAAGCCTAATCCGCTTCTCGTTCATAAGCAAATCCCGTCAACATCCGTTGACGGGATTTTTTTTGCCCAAATCCAAGCCATTGATCCATGCTCAACACAGGAATTATAGGGAAAACCCTTGATTTCATTAGCATCTCGCAGCATACAGCCCCCATCGCGTACATTTGGTTATTCTTACGCCTCGTTAAACAGCAATTCATCAGTTTACTTTACCAATCAGAAAACATGTCGTCATCTAACATCAATCTCCGTAATCCACGCGAATACATTTTTCCGCAACCCATGCTCGAAGCATTGGAAACAGCGACACTGCAAACACAACTTTTGATCAAAGGACAAGGTGTATTTATTTTCGAACTCACGAAAACTCCTTCAACAACATTTGAAACACGCATAAATTGTGCTGATTATTCCAACAAAATTCGCCTCGATATAAAAATTACCAAGAACGAATTCAGCGCATTGCTGACAAAAAGCGATGGTAATACGTTTGAAGGCATAGAGCGTATTGCTTTAAGCACAAACGACAAAGCATTTTACTGGTTGAGTTTAGACAGCCACAATTTGGTCTTACGGTTTGGAATTGGCGAAGCACGTTTGGAAACCGAATCATGCCGCATTATGTTTGATGATGCTTGTAAAAAGGATTTGCTAACCATTTCGCAGTTTAGTTTTGATGATGCTGTTATTGCGCCATTGCGTATGCTCCGCGATCCGATCAGCACTCCAGTTGCGTTAGCCGTAAAAGGCTCGGATGATTTGACGATGGACGATATTGCCGCACATCGGTTTATGCCGAAGGCCAATTTATCGGAAATCGGGCAATTGCTGTACGACAATGTTGCAGGCAAAAAATTTGTGTTGGATGACGACGATTTTCCCGAATTTTCGCAAGCCATTGAGTACAGCATTAAAACGCCGGGATGTTGGTGCCATACCAAACTAGCCGAAAAAAGTAAATCGAAACCTGCGGGACAGGAGAAAAAAATCTATTTGCGCATTACCCTTGGCCAAAACAGTGGCGAATCGCCAGGCATTCCGTATGTGATGGAAATCTGGCCTCCGGGTTGTTATTCCTCGATTCATAGTCATGCCGGCGCAAACGCAATCATTCGCGTATTTACGGGATCTGTTGCGGTAACGATGTATCCATTTTTGGGTACTGAAGAATCGTTTGGTAAAGCAACATTTAAGGCTGGCGATATTGCGTGGATCAGTCCAACATTGAATCAATACCACATGCTTAAAAACGAAAATCTAGACGGCCCAACATGTATCACGATTCAGTGTTATATGTACGATAAAGATGATTTAGGCCATTACAGTTATTTCGATTATTTGGACGATAACAATAAACTAGCGCAGTTTAATCCCAACTCGGATATGGATTTTGTGGAATTTAAAGCCACGATGCGGAAAGAATGGGCTAAACGATAAGTTGATTTTGTTTTGTGTTTTAAAACGCATCTTCGCTTAATACGGGGATGCGTTTTATTTGTGATGGCAGCAATAATTTACATTTGTATATGCCAAACTCCTTTTGTTTTCTCTTCTGTGAAGATCCGTTTGAAAAAAATAAAGTTGATCCTGATTTTGAGGCGGAGTATCTCGAAGCCCAAGCGTCGGGATTCGTAACGCTATTGGTCAATTTTGAAAGCCTGACAAGTCGCGACCTCGCAGTAACTGCAACCAAACGTATTCCACAAGCCAGTAATCGTACACGCCTTATATACCGTGGATGGATGCTGACTCCTGAACAATACGATTTTTTATATGTTGATTTATTGGCCAAAAATTACCAACTGATCAATACTGCTGAGGAATACAAAAACTGCCATTATTTGCCCGAGAGTTTAAAATACATTGAAGCATACACACCCAGAACCGTATATGGAAAAATAGTTGATACAACAAGTATTGACTCCTTGCTAGATTTATCTCGCGTGTTTGAAAAACGAGCCGTTGTTCTAAAAGATTATGTGAAATCGGAAAAACACGATTGGGAAACAGCTTGTTTTGTTCCTGATGCTTCCGATCAGCAAAAACTGCGGGAAACGATCAACAATTTAATTGCTTTGCGTGGTCGATACTTGAATGAAGGAGTTGTGATTCGGGAATTTATCGATTTAAAATCGTTGACAATTCATTCCAAAAGCGGCATGCCATTGACAGAAGAGTATCGGTTATTTTTCATGTTTGGCAAATTGATTGGCGCATACGCGTATTGGGAAGAGGGCGAATACGAAGGTGTGTTACCCGATTTTTCGGTATTTGAAGCATTGGCAAAAAATATTGAAAGCAATTTTTTCACGATGGATGTTGCGCGAAAAACGGATGGTTCATTGCTTATCATTGAGCTTGGCGATGGTCAAGTTTCTGGATTGCCCGATCGTTTAGACAAAAAAGTATTTTATCAAACGCTCCAAACCCTTTTGCGGGGAGGCATGGAATAAATCTGGTTGTGGCTAAACAGTTTTCTTACCTTTACGGTATTGATGGAAACACAAAAGAACAATCCCTTGCATGGCGTAACGTTGGCGATGATGTTGGTTTATCTGGAAGAGAGTATTGGTTGGGAGGCAATGGCGGAGGAGGTAAATATTAATTGTTTCAAATTTGATCCGAACCTGAAATCGAGTTTGGCTTTTTTGCGCAAAACGCCTTGGGCGCGGGAGCAGGTTGAGCGGTTGTATGTGCGGGTGCGGGGGATTTGAGGGTTATTTTTTTCTGAGGGAATCGATTGATTTTTGAATTTGTAGGAGTTGTGTTTTGTATGTGTTTTGGAGGGAATCTACTTGGTGGCGTTGGTGTCTATTTTGAGCATTTGTAATTGAATCAAATTTCCTTTTTTCGGTTTGAAGGTTATTTTTTTGTTCGCTTTGCGCCCACTCCACACCGAAATAGCAGATACAGACATAGATTACAAATACTGTCAAAGAGATGGTAATTTGAATTTTATTGTTTTTCCAGAATGACTGAGGAGTAGTTATATCTTCCATATCTGTGTAATAAAAACTTCTTGGTTGGCCTGTCGTTGATCTAATGTTATCTATATCGTTTCTTAGCGTCTTTAATACTTTAAACTTATAATCATCTTCATTCTTCTCTTTATCACGCGTTTGTCGTAAATGGAATAATAGCAGATAAACAAATACTGTAAGTACAAAACCGAGTATGCCAAGAAAAGTAAATGCAGTAGCCAAAGAACTGATATACTTCTCTACTACAATGGCGTTTCCGGCAAATACGACAACCGTTACAAATACAGCAAGTACTTGAATGGCTCGAAGTTCAGAGTCTTTGGTAGTGGCGCGGGCTGTTTTTTCGGCTTCTTCTTTGGCGGCTGGTATTGCGACTTCTTTGGCGGCTTCTTTGGCGGCTTCTTTGGCGGCTTCTTTGGCTACAGAAATGATGCTATCGACGGCTTTAGTAGCATCATTTACAGCGTCAGTAGCATTAGCGACTACGGGATCAACAGTACTTTTAACCGTTTCACGAGTTTCTATCTCTATTTTCTTTTTCGCCTTCTCAACATACTTTTTTAATACTTCTTGATTTGCTTTTTTGTTTTCAGCTAGTTCTTCTATTAACACTTGCTTATTAAAGGGCAATAGATAACCAGACGCAATAAAAATATGAATCTCATTATCATCAATCCTTAAGTCTTTTTTATCATTATAAGTTACAGGACCAAATCCAGCCTTACCATAAACCGAATCTTGCGATTCCTTAAGTTCAAACAACGAGTCTTTTTTGATTTCAAAATAGGGGTGAAAATTGTAATGAAAAGAAAGTTCAATTTTGCTTTTCCAAACACCTAAAGCGCGATTCCATGCTGACCATATTTCCAAGATTTGCGTATCATTCCATTCGGTTCTAATAATTCGCTCACAATACTGTGCAAAACTTCGCGCGGGTGGAAACAATTGATCATTTTTCCCAGTTTCTGCTAGAATTAGGTCAAACGCTTTTTGATTACTTTCGAAATCCTCCCATTTATATTTATCGGTTACCCGTAATTTATGTCTAAACTCTGAGCGGCTCAAAAAACGGTTAATGGTATTTACGGCTTCCCAATTGTATGAGTTTTCTTGATAAAAGCATTTCCCCTTTTTGTGATACTTATAATCTTTTAAAAATATTTCTTTTATAATATTAAAGTCTTTTTGATTTTCATCAGCCTTTTTCTTACTTATTAATTCTCCGGAATCATCACTATCTGATGTATAATACATAATCGACCAAAAGTATTCATGTAAATTTACTAAGGGGGATTTATTTTTTATTTTATCTATGATTTTAGATGTAAGTTTAGGGCAATGATGACGATAGAGTGAACCTCGTTCAATACATATTTTGAATTCTTCATATAAAAATTGCGTATAGAACTGGTGATGATCAGTAAGTGCAGTCAAATTAATATGTTCTTCATCAATACTTATCAATTTTCCTTTTGTTGATTTACTCAACAATACTTTTCGAAATAAAAAATTAGTCTTCTCAAGAGTGAGTTTAATGAGTTTTGAGTGCAATTTATCTTTGCCGTATTTTGCATTATTAATTGTTTCAATTTGTTCATACATACTATAAACAATAGCATTGATTCGATGTAAATCTTCAATTAACTCAACAATATTTTCGTACGACATCCAAAACATATCAATTTTCAACAAGTGTAAATTAATTGTAAATAAACTATCGTCTGTTTTCATCTCCTTATTTATGCCCAATTCAGTATCTGCATACGTTTCTTTCCGTTGCAAATCTGCCTGAATTAGTACAAATAAATCATTAAGTAAACGAAACGCCTTTCTTGGATCGAATTCTTCATTCTCAATTGTTTTTTTATCGCGAAAAAGAATTTTTTCTTTTGCTAAAAAAATATCTACACGCTTTTTGAATACCGAATCGTTTTCAGGATTATTAGGTTTTTTAATATCCTTTTCCAAAGGAATCGGAAACCAATCTAGAAATTCTCCCGTCAAAAGATGAAGGCTTAAACGATCAAAAAAATCTTGCTTTGATTGAATCTCTGTCTTCGACTTTTCTAATTGCTCAATTCTCTTACTATACTCATCTCCTCTCTTACGATACGATACGCTAATAGACTTATTCAATTTTAAAATACTCTCATTTATTTTATTTAATTCAAAATAATATGATTTCAAACTACTTAAAGCCTTCTCAAAATGAATTTTATTAGTTGCCATATTAAATATTTTTACTCAAATAAATTACATTTGAATAATATATGAAACAAAAAAACAACATCTGTTAATAACTTTTATACTCAAATACAAGCAATAAAAAAGAGGCCGTCTCAAAAGTCGAGAGCAGCCTCTTTTTATTTGGATACCTGCCTGAGAAGTTTTTCGTTTAAGCGATTCTCAGGGCTTTCATTTTACTTTTGATACAGCCTCTTAAAACAAGCATTCATTAAGTCAGTTAGCCATAAACCAATTCGTATCCAGGCGCTGGAATATCATCTATTGAAATAGCATACTTTAGTTTTTCTTGGTAGTAAGCATTAATTGCATCAAAAACCACTCCTGCATTGTATAATCCAGAACCATCAGAAAGTACCAATCGAGTTTCGTTTATATCAACCTCCGTTATATTTTGCAGTTCAGGAGGTCTATTTTGTTCGGGAATCGTCAATAAACATTGCCAAATATGATGATGTAACTTACGATTTGCGGAATAAGGAATACCAAAACTTGTAATGGTGTTGGCCATGCGTTGTAGGCCATTTTTTTGCGCTGTACTTAATGACATATTCTCTAATTTTATGTGAACAAATATACAATCAGATTTATCCGAATCGGTCATCCAATCATCCAATTGTCATCTTTATTTTAACTTTTCATTGTACTCTTTCTACTCCAAAATCCTTCAAAACGTTTCAAAGGAAAACTAATTCTTGTAGATACACAAGACTACAAATTTCATTCCATTTCTAATTTACCCATTAATTTCCCTAAACAACTCATCAACAACGCTTTAAAAAACAAACTAGTGCCTATCATTAAGTTTTTTTAGCATTTCCACCCAATCCCCAAAAATATTCCCTACTTTTGCCGTCCAAATCGGAGAAACCGAAAGGAAACAATTCATTAGTACAAATCAAAATAACGCGCTATTATGCCGAAGATGAAAACCAATTCCAGTGCTAAAAAGCGTTTTGCGCTTACTGGAACGGGTAAGATCAAACGGAAGCATGCGTTCAAGCGCCACATTTTGACCAAAAAAGAAACTGCGCGTAAACGTGCTTTGACTAAAGACGGTCTCGTCTCTAAGCCAGACATGAACAACGTAAAGTTCCTTTTGGCCATCTAAATGTGGAACTGACCGCCAACTTCATTGGGTCGTATCCGACAACAAATTAAGTCGAACCCGGCTTTCAGTCTTTAAAGTGCAGCACTTCGCTTGCCACTGACAGCCAAAACAAAAAACAAAATGCCTAGATCAGTCAATCACGTTGCTTCCCGTGCACGCCGTAAAAAGGTGCTCAAGCAAACTCGTGGCTACTGGGGTGCCCGTGGTAACGTTTGGACCGTTGCTAAAAATACCCTCGAAAAAGGCTTAGTGTACGCTTACCGCGATCGCAAAGCTAAAAAACGTAATTTCCGTGGATTGTGGATTCAGCGTATCAACGCTGGTGTTCGTATGCATGGCCTCTCTTACTCCGAATTTATGGGGAAAGTTCACGCCAAAGGCATCACCCTCAACCGCAAAGCCCTCGCCGATTTAGCCATGAATCACCCCGACGCTTTCAAAGCCGTTGTTGATTCTGTAAAATAGCCAGAGCAATACCTTAAAAAAAAGCGATTCGTGAAAACAAGTCGCTTTTTTTGTGCTTTTATCTGAATCCTAAACACTCCGTTATACCATAGGCATCCCACCCCGAAACCTCGGAATCGGAACATCAACTCACCAACTTATCAACTTACTAATTCGCCAATTTACCAATTTGCCAACTTTTCAATTCGCCAATTTCAAAAACTCCTCCACCCGCGCACGAATCGCATCGCGCACCACACACGTAGCCGCCAACTTCTCCTCCGCACTCCCCGCAAACGACGATGGATCTGGAAAGCCCCAATGCAAACGCTGACCACTACCCGGAAAATACGGACAACGCTCCGCGCTCGCCTCATCACAAACCGTAACCACATAATCGTATAGCGTTCCCTTTTCCAACATCTCCTCCACGCTTTTGGTCGGATTGCCCGAAATGTCAATATCCGCCAAACGCATCGCCTCTACAACAACCGGATTCAATTTCCCCGGCTCAATGCCCGCGCTCTCCGCACGAAATGCACCGTCACTCAAAACATTCACAAAAGCCTCAGCCATCTGGCTCCGCGCCGAATTGTGAATACACACAAATAAAATCGTTTTCATAGATCGCAATATTACGATAAATTCATTTGCCGCTTGAAACGAAAACGTTAAATTTTCTTCGTTTTGCTTGACAAGGGCATCTTCCTCAACGTACATTCGCAAACAAGCAGAACCACCACACGCGCCGGTGTTTTCATCTTGCTTGTTCAATTTCATGGATCAAGAAAATCAATCGTCCTATTTCAAAGGACGCGGCGCACAAATCAATCCCCACAACCGTTTTTTCAAACGTCAACTCGTTCAAGAACATCTTGAAATGCTTGACGAACCCTTGCTCCAAAGCGAGAAAACAGAAATTATTTTCGCCCATCCCAAAACCATTGTCAACAAAGTGGATAGTCCCGATTTAAAAGGCTTGTCCATGAATCCGTACCAAGGTTGCGAACATGGTTGCATTTACTGTTATGCCCGAAATGCCCACGAATACTGGGGCTACAGCGCAGGTTTGGATTTCGAGCGAAAAATCATGGTCAAAGAAAATGCGCCCGAATTGTTGCATCAAGAATTGAGCAAAGCCAGTTGGAAACCCGAAGTCATCATGTTTTCGGGCAATACCGATTGTTATCAACCCCTTGAACGGAAATTTGAAATCACACGACGCATGCTCGAAGTGCTGCTCCGGTTCAAACATCCCGCAGCCATCATTACTAAAAATGCACTCATTCGGCGCGATATTGATTTGTTGCAACAACTCACAAAATACGATTTGGTACATGTGATGATTAGCATTACGGGCCTCGACGAATCCTTGCGTTCAAAACTTGAACCACGAACAGCAAGTTACAAGCAACGCCTCGAAACCATCCGCGCATTGGCCGACGCAGGTATTCCGGTTGGCGTAATGACAGCGCCCATTATTCCCGGACTCAACAGCCACGAAATTCCAGATGTACTCGAAGCCGCACGCGATGCCGGCGCACAACAAGCTGGCTACACCATGGTGCGACTGAATGGTGCGGTGGGCGAAATTTTCCGCGATTGGCTCGATAAAAATTTCCCCGATCGCGCCGAAAAAGTTTGGCATCAGATTCAATCCTGCCACGGCGGCCAAGTCAACGATTCCCGATTCGGAACACGCATGCGTGGCGAAGGCCCAATTGCCGAAAGCATTCGCAACCTCTTTCATATCAGCGTCAAAAAATTAGGCTTAAATCAAATCAAAACAACACTACGCACCGATCTTTTCGACCACCGCGCCGGAAGCGATCAAATGCGCTTGGAATTTTAAGGGTAAGTCGCTGCGCTCTTTTTTGAGACATGAGAGATAAGACAAAAGACGTGAGACTGGATGAATTTGCGAATTACCGAATTGGTAAATTATTGATTCGCCAATTCACCATTCAACATCTGCGCGAAAGCAAGTGCGGTCTCATGTCTCTCGTCTCATATCTCATGTCTGCGTCGGCCAAGTGCGTGGAAAAACACGAAATATAGAAACTGGCGCAAAATCCTCAACATTAAACTTGGAACCTGGAAATTAGAATCTGGAAATTGGAACTTGGAAACTGGAACTTGGAATCTGGAAATTGGAATCTGGAAATTGGAACTTGGAATCTGGAACTTGGAACCTGGAAATTGGAAATTGGAACTTGGAACTTGGAACTTGGAATCTGGAAATTGGAATCTGGAAATTGGAATCTGGAATCTGGAAATTGGAACTTGGAACCTGGAACTTGGAACTTGGAATCTGGAACTTAAAACTTCACAACAATTTTCTTCAACCACGGCTTCGCTTTCAAATAGCTCAACACCAAATCATCCGCATCTGGAAAATGTTTGCCTTGATTGAGTTGTACGCGCAAATCATCTGCGGTGGCCAATACATCCGTATCATTGAGCCAACCATATCCCGCAAACCGCCCACGATCAACCCAAATAAGTGACTGTTCATCCTGCTCGCGGCCCGTATCCACCAATA
>JAAFIA010000035.1 GCA_013298545.1 Bacteroidota bacterium
CGCAAGCTCTTGAAACAGGCTACGGGTAATCCGGCTACCATTGATTATTTTATGGCGGATGTGCGTAGTACGATGGATTATTCGGCGTTTGGGGTGGCGTTGGCGGGGCGGAGTTTTGTGAGTGGCGGAACAAAATACCGCTACGATTTTAATGGCAAAGAAACGGATGTGGAGGATGATTTGCAGGATTATGGGTTTAGGATTTATAATGCGAGGTTGGGGAGGTTTTTGAGCGTGGATCCATTAAGTGGGGAATATCCGTGGAACTCAACGTACGCTTTTGCAGAGAATGATGTGATTAGATGTATTGATTTAGAAGGAGCTGAGAAGTATTTTAGTACTACTGGTTATCAATATACCGATGCCGAAGTATTAAAATATATAGGCATTACAGTAGATCCCAATAACTCCAATGTGTTTACGTTTGATATGCAACCCTGTGATACAGATGCTGATGGTATACCCACTTCTGATGTAATGTCTAGAACAGGACCTGTTACTCAATTGTTTAATCCCGACGGAACAGGAACAACTTATGATCAATTTTTGCAAGTTGCCGCTATGGGTTACAATGAAAATGTCAACGATCCTCTGGCGCAACAAGCTACAGAAAATGTTATTATTAATCGTGCAAATGCTCATTACAATGGGAGTATTTCGAGAGCATTAAATGGTATGAACGGTGCAAGCACAGCATCCCACCAATCTCGTTTAAGTAATTATAGTAATTATGCAAATTATTGTAATGCAACTTCTGACCAAAGAGAGCAAAATGCAGGAATGAAGACGGCAACTGCTGGAGCTATTAAAGCCTTCCTTGGAAATGATATAACTAATGGAGCAACCTATGAGAGTGGGAGAGATTTTTTTACTCCTGGGTGGTCTGATTATGAGAGAAATCAACAGTTTGGATATGTTTGGTCTCCTGATGGTAACTTTAATGAATATACCCCTGCTACAAATCCAAGTCATAAAGGCACTAATGGGTCATATGGCTTTACTATAACAGCAAGTTGGGGAGGAAATGTATTCATGAAAGACTACAAAGATGGGGATGAGCTTACAGTTCAACAAAAGAATGAACGAGCTAGAGCCAAAGCTCTATTTGAAAACTCAGTGGAGTCTATAAGGTATGACTAACGAATGTCAGAACAATAACAAACAAACATCAGGATGAAGCACTTCCAATATTACATTTCGTTATTTCTTATCTTCAATAGTTGCACTAGAGTTGCTAAGGAAAGCAATAAAAAAATACAAGAAAGAAAACCCGATAAGCAATCTATTTACAGTCTTGCGGTATCTTTTTTAGATTCGAATTTATTTGAAAACATAGTCCCAAGTAAATTTGAAAATAAATTTTTAAATACTGATACACTTTTTAAAAGTGAACTATTTGAACTTATAAACGATCAAAAAATAGTGTTTCGTTCTAATCATGACAAGCAAAAAGGAATAAAATTTACAACTCTGGAGGTAAATGGGCAATTAATAGATTCTATATATGATAAAGGACTTAATTTGATTTCAATTCAGGAACTTGGAACTATTAACTGGGGTGAGAAAAAACCAATCACATACTATTCAAATAGCAAGGGAGAGGTGTATTTTGTTCTTTCATATTATGATATGAACTCATCTGGAATATACCGCTTTGAGCATAAAGGCTTATTGTTTTATTTAAATAAAGATATCACAAGAGTATTTGCTATAAATAGTTTTGGTGCTTTTAGGAATTTTTATTTTTCATATGATAGCAATGAAACAGTTAAATACTTAGATATTAAATCTGGAACTACTTCCATATACGAAGATGGAGAAATTATATATAACATAAATATACTTTGTATTAATGGCAAGAAATGTCAAATTTTTCATCAAATGAATATGAATAATATGCCAATGAAAGCTATTATTTCAACCCCCAATATTTATAATGATTCAACTTATCTACTAATTGATAAGAATTGGTAATGAGGTGGGTAATGTATCAGATTATAGTCGTGAGTCGTGCGTCAAATTAGCGCATGGCAGATTAACCAATTAAAAATCAGTTCTTTGACATCCTAAAAGCAAGCATAAACACCCAATTTCGGGTGTACAATTATTGTATAACAAACTTAAACATAACCCTAATAAGGTTTTAAACGCATTTCAACCAAAGCGGTGCATCATCCCGAAATTTCGGGATAGCGCATGACGAAAATGAATTGTATAAAATGCTCGCAAACACTTGTCCGTCGTGGCTTTCAAGCAAACGGCAATCAAACGGCAAGCAACGGTATTTTTGTAAAACATGTAAACACTATACGCAAGCAACCTATACTTACAAAGCCTGTCAAGCAAACACAAATGCAGCAATTACCAAATGGCTAAAAGTTGGCGGTACACTCAGACAAACAGCAAAAGCACTTGGCATTGCATTTAACACCTTTCAAAAACGGATATTGAATATTGCCGCTACTTTGCAAAATCCAATTCCAGATCAAGCTGGCGATAGCTACGAAATTGACGAACTCAAAACACATATTGGTTCACCCAAAAAAGAATCTTGGTTGCTCTCAGCATTCAATAAAAGGACAGGAAAAATTTCAGACGTAAGCCTTGGAAGTCGGAAGAAAATTGACTTTAGAAAAGTTATCAATCATGTTTTGCAAGCATCGCCAAAGAGAATTTATACAGACGGTTTACCAAATTATCAATCCTTAATACCCAAATGCGTGCATAAAATAGCCAAGAAAATGCTTTGTCGGATTGAGCGATTTCATTTGAATTTACGAACGCATGTTTCTAGTTTGAGTCGTGCGTCAAATTAGCGCATGGCAGATTAACCAATTAAAAACCAGTTCTTTGACATCGTAAAAGCAAGCATAAACACCCAATTTCGGGTGTACAATTATTGTATAACAAACTTAAACATAACCCTAATAAGGTTTTAAACGCATTTCAACCAAAGCGGTGCATCAAATTAGCGCATGACGAAAATGAATTGTATAAAATGCTCACAAACACTTGTCCGTCGTGGCTTTCAAGCCAACGGCAAGCAACGGTATTTTTGTAAAACATGCAAACACTATACGCAAGCAACCTATACTTACAAAGCCTGTCAAGCAAACACAAATGCAGCAATTACCAAATGGCTAAAAGTTGGCGGTACACTCAGACAAACAGCAAAAGCACTTGGCATTGCATTTAACACCTTTCAAAAACGGATATTGAATATTGCCGCTACTTTGCAAAATCCAATTCCAGATCAAGCTGGCGATAGCTACGAAATTGACGAACTCAAAACACATATTGGTTCACCCAAAAAAGAATCTTGGTTGCTCTCAGCATTCAATAAAAGGACAGGAAAAATTTCAGACGTAAGCCTTGGAAGTCGGAAGAAAATTGACTTTAGAAAAGTTATCAATCATGTTTTGCAAGCATCGCCAAAGAGAATTTATACAGACGGTTTACCAAATTATCAATCCTTAATACCCAAATGCGTGCATAAAATAGCCAAGAAAATGCTTTGTCGGATTGAGCGATTTCATTTGAATTTACGAACGCATGTTTCCAGTTTACGACGCGATGAAATTTGTAGCGCAAAAAGTAATTTACATCTATTGGCTCGTGTGAAAATTTATTGTTGGTCGTGATTTTATTTTTCCGAATATAAGAAGCTGTTTAAATTTCATCCTTTGATTTTGTTATGTGTCTTTTTGCACCATACTTCGTTGCGTTTTTTGACCATAGTCGTTCTACTATGGCCTGCAAAACGCGCCTCGTCTGGCACAAAAATCCATCATAACAATTCTCAAAAACAAATTTTAAACAGCTTCTAAATTCGCCTTCCCCCTTTAACGCTATACAACTATTTGCTCAATAAACCGGAATACTTCTCACAACGTATCATTCTTCAACACCCCGCTCGCCAACAATTTATGCAAGTGTGGATTGCTTCGCGCCTGGTGCATGAGTTTTTGATGGCCCAGATGGTGGCAATCGGAACCAAGAAAATCAATCATATTTTGGTCGATCATGCGTTCGGCAATTTTCTTGGTGGCTGGCGAATAATAGCCTGTCAGCGAATTAATATTGAGCTGAAACAAAACACCTTTATCGCGAAGTCGTTCATACGTTTCAAAAGAATTGTACCAAAACGGATAACGCTCGGGATGCGCCAGAATTGGTTTATATCCTTGTGTTTGCATTTTGAAAATTAATCCATCTAAATTTTCAGGCGCATTGAGATACGATACTTCAAACAAGAGGTAATTTTTCCCGAACGTGAGCAATTTTTCTGAATTGAGTTTTTGCTCCAAATCAAAATCGAAATAATACTCTGCTGCGGCTTCTAATTCCAGATTGATGCCTTCTTTTTTTGCAGCTTCGCGCACACGTTCCAATCCACCTAAAATAATTTCAGGCGTGTTGCGGTAATAATCGCCCATGATGTGCGGCGTTGTAATTACTTTTTTATACCCAAAGGCTTCCATGCCGCGCAACAAGTCCAACGTGTCGGTCATTGTTTTTGCACCATCATCAATACCGGGAATAAAATGCGAGTGCATATCGCACTGCAAAATACCCAGATCAGCATCGGGTAAAACGGACTTTGTTCCGAAAATTTTTGAAAATAGAGACATGATTCAGCACCACAAAGCTAAGCATTGTAAACAAACCTTAATAGTACTCAACTCTTAGACCATAAATGATGGCCCAATGGCTCTTTCATGGAGAAAGAAGATGCTCATTATACCTCTATACCGCAATTTATTGGCAAATCACCGCAAAGAAAGAACATGCTTTTGAAATAGTTCTATTTTTGACTTTAAGGCTGTGAACTTGTCTCCATTAGATATTCCCCAGCTTTATTTCGGAAGGGTTCACCACCTAAAAATTGATTGTCGATGCGCACGTTTTGCCTCTTTATTTTATACTGCATGAGCATTCCTTATTTGAATGCACAGCAGAATGTGCGCATTTCTTTTTTGCCGTTAGTTCACAGCAAACCACTGGTTCTCGGAACAATAAACATGGATAGTCTTTCGCACGATAGTGTGCGCATTGATGCGTTTCGGTTCTATGTTTCCAATATCGTGTTATTACAAGACGATTCTGTTGTATTCCGCGAAAACACAAGCTATCATTTGGTTGATCTGGCAGACACAAATTCCTTACATCTTCGTTTCGCTGTAAACGAACAACTTGTTTACAATACAATTCAATTTCAGTTGGGTATTGATAGCCTGACAAATGAATCTGGCGCATTGGGCGGCGCGCTCGACCCCACGCGTGGCATGTACTGGGCTTGGCAAAGCGGGTACATCAATTTAAAACTCGAAGGTTATCGCAACTCTTGTCCAACTCGCAATCATCTGTTTGAATTTCATCTTGGCGGGTATCGCTATCCTTTCAATGCGATACAGCCTGTTAGCCGAAAACTTCCCATGCAAACCAATACCTACACCTGTGCTATCGATATTGGAACATTTCTCGACCAAATTTCCTTGGCAAAAAACAATCACATCATGTCGCCAAGCCATGCTGCGGTAAACTTGTCGCAACAATTGGCTGACTTATTTTACTTTTTACCATGAAAAAGTATGGTTGGTTTTTAATTTGTTTTGTGGTATTCCTTACCGCATTTCGCATGCTGGATTCAGTTCTTGTTTTTCCAAAACATTTTCCAAAACCCGTTTATGATTTCAAAAAAAATCCTCTTGATGAACGCAAAATAGCATTAGGACGTGTTTTGTTTTACGATCCATTACTATCTTCAGACAATACCATTTCGTGCGCCTCGTGTCATTCTTCTTACAATAGCTTCGCACATGTCGATCATAATTTAAGTCATGGTATCGACGATCAGATTGGTACACGCAACGCGCCCGCGCTCATTAATTTGGCTTGGCAAAAAACGTTTATGTGGGATGGTGCAGTAAATCATCTCGATGTGCAAGCCCTCGCGCCCATAACACATCCCAAAGAAATGGGCGAAGAGTTGACGCATGTTATTCAGAAATTACAACAATCGCCCACCTATCCTACCCTATTTTATCAAGCGTTTGGAGATTCCATCATCACCGGACAACACGTACTGCTCAGTCTTGCACAATTCCAACTCACACTCATTTCGGCCAATAGCAAATATGATAGCATGCTGGTAAAAAAAGCCGCCTTTACACCACAAGAAAAAAATGGATATGCGTTGTTTCAACAGCATTGCAACACGTGCCATCGTGAACCTCTATTTTCGACGTACGCATTTAAAAACAATGGCTTACCAGTCGATACAACGTTGAACGATTTTGGACGATGGAACATCACACATCAAGCCTCCGACTCCTTGCTGTTTAAAGTTCCAACATTGCGCAACCTCGAATACTCTTATCCATATATGCACGATGGGCGTTTCAAACGTTTATCCGATGTCATCTATCATTACACAAATGGTATTCAAAAAACAAAAACGCTTTCGCCTGAATTGCAACAACCAATCAAACTAACGGAGCGCGAAAAAGTTGACCTCGTTGCTTTTTTATTGACGTTAAGCGACCGAAATTTTGTCTTCAATCCAGCTTTTGCATATCCACCAAAAATCGTTATTCCTTCAGCGAAGGATCAGTAAAATTATCGTCCAAATTTCACCATTCAAAACAACGCTTATGAAACGCTATTTATTTTCGCTTGTCTTGCTAAGTTCAACCATAGCTGCAAGCGCACAAAGTCCAGCCATCACATCGTGGCTTCAGAATACAACGGTGATGGGTCAGCATTATGTGCAAAATAATTTCACACCCATTCAAGACAATGTGCTGGCCAATGTTCAAACCGTTCAATATTCTGCAAACTGGGTGTATGTGAGTACGCATGGCATTCCGACCTACATTACAGGGCCATTTTTGGATAATAATCCGTCGTTAGCGAGCGATCAAGATGCGATTTTTAAAATTCCATTGAATCCAACTCCAAACCAAAATCCAACAGCAACAACACCGGGTAATATTGGTGTATTCATCAATGGTGTTGCCTTATTTGATTACCGCGATGGTGTGTCTTGGCGCGCAGCTTCGCAGGCCGATGCGGGTGGCCCAATTCAAGGACCTCCAGGAGACGGCATTTGGAATCGCGATGCGATTAAGGCTGAACGCCTAGGCTTTGATTGTGCAAAAGGACATCCGGCCATGGGCAATTACCACCACCATCAAAATCCATCAGCTTTTGATCTTGATCTGAATGTTATATCAACTATTTGTTCGTTGTACGATGCCGATGGTTTATACGTGATCGACAGCACTCAACACTCCCCATTGATTGGTTTTGCGTATGATGGTTATCCAATTTATGGTGCTTACGGGTATAAAAATGCTGATGGTACTGGTGGTATTACACGCATAAAATCATCGTATCATTTGCGCAACATTGCAGTACGCACACATTATGCCGATGGTTCTGATGTAGCCGACGGCCCACCAATCAGTAGCACGTTTCCACTTGGACATTACCGCGAGGATTATGAATACATTGCGCCTACTGCACCCGATTCTTTAGATGAGCATAACGGACGTTTTTGCGTAACACCAGAATATCCCAATGGAACGTATGCCTATTTTTGTACGGTAGATGCTGGATGGAATTCGTATTATCCGTATGCTGTTGGACCTACATTCTATGGAACTCGTGTTGTATCGATTGTAGCAGCTATCAATGAAAATGTAACAACGTATGTTGCTCCGACTGGAATTAGTAGCGAATCGTTTGAGGCGTTGAACATACAGGTACTGCCAAATCCGGCAAACGATTATGTAGCGGTTCAGGTAGGGAATCTTGTGCGCGACAACATTACCGTAAAATTGTTTGATCTGACCGGAAAACTCATCAGCACATCGATGATTTATGCAGGGAGTACAATTACCTATATCGATACGCGTACGTTGTATGCAGGTACATACATCTTGCAATTGAGCAACGCAGAACATGTGCATACGACTAAAGTGGTGGTTCAGCATTGATTTCAATCATCATCTAAAAAACTCCGATCTCCCAATCGGAGTTTTTTTTGTCGTATTCGTCATGCACAAAGTATCCTACGCATTGAACTAATGATGTACTGTCTCAACATCAAATTGATTTATATTTGAGGGTATGAAAAAAACGTTTGCTCCGCTACTGCTCTTTATAACCATTGTATGTACGTCGCTTCCACTTTCAGCCCAAACAACTTGGAGCAAACAACCCAATCCTGTCCTTCCCCGCTCTGCTACCTACCCTGCTTGGGATGGATTGGCGACTGCTGATGCGTGTATTTTATTGGTCAACGATACGTTTAAAACTTGGTATTCGGGCGCAGGCTGGCTACCGAATGACACGCTTGTACACGTGAGTATTGGTTACGCATGGTCGCTCGATGGTCTTTCGTGGACAGCATACGCAGGCAATCCAGTTTATCAACACAGTACGAATCCAAACGATGCCGATTTTCATGGTACGGAAACGGCAAGTGTTTTATACGATTCAACAGCTCCGCCAACGCATCGTTACCGCATGTGGTATTCAGGCAAACAAGATGAATCTGATCCGAATGGCGATTATAAAGTGTGTTATGCATATTCGCCCAATGGCATAACCTGGACACGCTATGCCGGAAATCCGGTCATGTTGCCAGGCGATAGCACCGAATGGCATAACCGCATGATTACAAACGTTACGGTTATTCTGGACAATGGTTTATTCAAGATGTGGTTTGCTTCGCCCGATATTTATTTCAATAATCAAGCAACCGATTTTAAAGGGAATATCGGCTACGCAACATCGCCCGACGGAATCACGTGGACAAAACATCCGACCCCTGTATTGCAAGCAGGTGTGGGCGGATCGCCCGATTCGGCAGTCGTGGCGGAACCGTGTGTGCTTAAAATCGGTGCAACATATTACATGTGGTATTCGATGATTAACAGTTGGGCAATTGAAAATTTTTCGGTTGGACATGCTTGGTCGAATGATGGGATCAATTGGATTAAAGCGGCCAACAATCCAGTTTTGCCCTTGGGTGGTGTTGGAGCATGGGATCGTTATTGGTCGGCGCATCCGGGTGTTGTGTATGATGCGCAAACGCAGCAATTGTATATGCTCTACACGGGCCGCGATAGTACTGATTTTTCTTCGTTGACGAGTTTTACATGGGATTTGGGTTTAGCGACATCGCCCTTCATTACAGGCATTGAAGAAAATCAGGAAACCGATATGTTGATTTATCCGCAACCCGCAAGCGATGTGTTGTATGTCCAACTTCCAACATCTGAGGTACAACTCAAACTAATGGATTTAAATGGCCGTATTGTTTTTACACAGACCGCTTCGTTTGTTTGCGAAATTCCGGTTGGTAACTTACCAGCAGGGATGTACATGCTCTTCATAGAAACAAACGATGGAAAAATGCTTGCAAAACGAGTCATTAAAAGGTAATCAGGCATTTGGCATTGGCTCTGCAACAATATTGTCAGTTTTCAGATTTTGCTTACTTTTACAAGGCATATTAAAAACAACACACCCAATTTGTCATGAAAAAAATATACACGCTTGTTGGTGCTGCGCTATTAGCCACCACCGTTTCTGCGCAAGTTACCTTTACAGATAACTTCGACACCCGTACACTCGGCGCTCTTGGTCCACAATCTGCAGATTGGACGACTTGGAGTGGTACTGAAGGCGGTGCAGAAGATGCTATTGTTGTGAATACATCTTCGCAATCTTCGCCCAATTCAATCTACTTCGTTTCTACTTCTGCCAATGGCGGTCCGCAGGATGTGATTCTTCCTTTTGGTGGTCAGTACACCTTAGGAACATTTTCTTACGGCATGGATATGTTTGTAACAGCCAATAAAGGCGCTTACTTCAATTTCCAAGGCGAAACAACACCAGGCAATTTGTTTGCGATGGAATGTTATTTGCCACAAAATGGCAATATGATTTTGACCAATACAACGGGAACCTTATTTCAAGGAACTTACCCCAACGGACAATGGTTCAATATCCGTTTCGACATTAACCTGAACACCAATAGCTGGCAGGTATTCATCAACAACGTATTGCAAGGAACATTTGCCAATACCGTCAATCAAATTGCTTCTATTGACATTTACGGTTACAACGGCACAAACGCTGGCGGTAACGGTCAAGCAGAATTCTGGATTGATAACGTAGCGTATTCATACACACCGTATGTATTGCCAGCCCGTAACGGCGCAATTATTGCAACAGGTGCTATGAATCCTGCAACACGTCAACCAGCTGCGTTTACAGGGTTTGTTGGTCAGCCTAAAAAATTGGCTTGCAACATCCGTAACTTAGGAACTACTGCCATCACTTCTTTTGACATTGCCGTTACGTACAACAGCAATACCACATCGCAAACCATTTCTAGCGTAAACATTCCATCACTTGGAACATACACCGTAGAATTTTCGGCACCCGTTGCGTTGATTAGCGGCAACAATCCTGCGGTGTTTACCGTTTCGAATGTAAACGGACAAGGTGCTGACGACGATCTTACAGACGATGCGTCAACCAATAACATCAACATCACCGTTGTACCTGCTGCAAACCGCGTAGTTGTTGGCGAAGAAGGAACAGGCACATGGTGTCAGTGGTGCCCGCGTGGTGCTGTTTACATGGATTATATGGCTGAAACCTACGAAGGTTACTTCGCAGGAATCGCGGTTCACAATGCCGATCCAATGACACTTGCACCTTATGATGCTGCATTCAGTGCTTTGATTTCAGGTTACCCATCTTCACTTGTTGACCGTGGTCCAGATGTTGATCCATCAGGTATGGAAACAGATTTCTTGCAGCGTCTTGCCATCCCTGGCCATGCGAATGTTGGAACAGGTGCACAAATTACTGGTAATACAATGGATGTTTCCTTGACCTACACGTTTACTCAAGCTGCTAACAATAACTACAAAGTAATCTGTGTATTGATTGAAGACAGCGTTACCGGTGGTTCTGGATATGCACAATCAAATGCTTATGCAAACAATGCTGCTGGTCCAATGGGTGGTTTTGAAAGCTTACCTGGTTCAGTTCCTGCAGCACTTATGAATTACAATCACGTTGCTCGTGCCTTGAGTCCTTCGTTTGCAGGTGCTGCGAATGTATTTCCTGCGGTTGTCAACGTTGGTGGTGTTTACACCTTCAACTTCTCATTTAACCTTCCTGCAACTTGGGATCAAAACCAAATGCACATTGTAGGTATCCTTGTCGATCCACAAGGTCGTTTTGACAATGCTGGTGAAGTTACCGTTGCTGATGCTATTTCCAATGGATTCGTTTCTGGAACTCAAATTGTTGGTGTTCAAAACCCAGATCAACCAGACACTCAAATTTCATTGTACCCAAATCCAACAAACGGTTCTTCTTTCTTGTCTTTGAATTTGAAACAAGAAGAAGTTGTTACTGTTATCGTTCGCGATGTAACCGGAAAAGTTGTTGCACAACGCAACTACGGTTCACTCAACGGTGCGCAAGTACTCGAAATCAATACAACTGGCTTTGCTAGCGGTATCTACATGGTAGAAACACAGATCGGAAATTCAGTTCAAACAACACGTTTGGCTGTTCAATAATCCGAAGTTCTTTTCATCAAAAAGGCTGTTTTGCGAATGCGAAACAGCCTTTTTGATTTTGTGCTTTTTTGAAGTGTGTTTGTCGTATTCTTGCTTGATTTCAAACTCGCTTCGCTCGTTTTTTTAGACATGAGATATGAGACGAGAGACATGAGACTGGGTGGGTTGCTGAGTTGGTTAACGTTAATTCAGAAACTTACCAATTCATCAACTGCGTGTAAGGTGGTGCGGTCGCTCGTCTCATGTTTCTCGTCTGCGAAGAAATTTCGCGCGTAGAAAACACATACAGATTTTGTTATCAGGGCATCGAACTGGAATTTACAATTCCCCTATCGTTTAGCCAGTACTTGCTCAAACACAATTTTAAACCAAGCTGTATAAATCTCAGGATGATGGATCATCTCTTCTCTGATTTGTGCTGGCGAAAGCCATTTCCAATCGGCTACTTCTTCGATGTCAGGGTGAGGCTCATCGTCTGATTGGCCGATAAAAACATGGTCGTATTCATGTTCAATCAAATCGCTACTAACTTCGGCTTTATAGACAAATTTCAAGGCTTCACGCAAGGGAGAAACCATGCCCATTTCTTCTTTTAACCGTCGGTTGGCAGCATCTAAAACCAATTCGCCTGGCCGTGGATGGCTGCAACACGTATTAGTCCATAAACCGCCCGAATGGTATTTATGCAAGGCGCGTTGATGTATCAGTAATTCGCCATTGGAGTTAAACACAAAAACTGAAAGTGCACGATGTAACTCGCCCAATTGATGCGCTTGCATCTTTTCCATAACACCACGTTCGTTGTCGTTGTGATCAACGAGAATAACGAATTCCTGACTCATTTCGTTGTACTGTTATTTTTTGTAATCGCATCAAAACGTTTGCGTTCAGCTGCCGTGAGGTTTTTTGATTGACTGAAATAAGCTGTGATTTTTTTATACAAGACGTTATCTGTTTTAAAAAGCGCACTCAAACCATCGAGGATAAATTTCTTGTCGTCCGTCATTTGACTCGAATAATTCAGAAACGAAGGACAGCCCGATTGCACGGTGTAGCGCAGATAACGCAATTCAATACTTTTCATGTCCTTGGCAATGGCCGCTTCCAACTTTGTTTTCCCCGAACTAAACCGATTCATTTTCGTAGCTAGGTTAGACGAGAATTGAGCGTAAATCGTTTCGGCTGCACCAAGATAACCGTAACGAACAGGATCATTTTCAACCGTAACACCTTTCAATCCATCAATAAGCGATTTGCAAACAGTTTCGTCTCCGCTTGCTTTGTCGTATTTCTGGCGGCATTGTGCAAGTGTAAGCGTTTGCGCTTGCACTGCGATACTACAAAAAGTACTGACCAAAAAAAGAAAAACACGCATCAGATCAGGTTGAGGCTATGACGCACATACGACGTAAAAAACAGGGTGTATTTTTTACGGTTGGGAATACGAATGCGCTCGTCGAGAATTTTGTGTGGGTGAACCGCTTTTATTTTATTGAACAATTTGTAATAATAAATATAGGCCACATAAACACCAAAGCGTGCTTTGCGCGGAAGTTTCTTGATGCCCAAATAACCTTGATGAAAATCTTTTTCAATATCTTCTTCAATGAGTTTTTTCGTTTCGGCATTCCATTGGCTAATATCGATTCCGGGGAAATAAGTTCTTCCTAAACCCACGTAATCGGCACGCATATCGCGCAAGAAATTAATTTTCTGAAAAGCAGAACCGAGTTTCATGGCATCGGCTTTTAACAATTCGTACATGTTCTCATCACCTTCGACAAATACTTTCAAGCACATCAAACCAACAACTTCGGCAGAACCAAGAATGTATTTTTCGTATTGCTCTTGATTGTACTCCAATTTTCCGAGATCCATTTCCATGCTATCGAGAAAGCAATCGATCAGGCTGAGGTCGATGTTAAAATCATGCACCACTTGCTGAAACGAATTCAAAATCGGATTCAAACTGATTTTATGTTGAATGGCCTCAGCGGTATGCTTGCGAAATTCTTGCAGCAAATAAGCTTTATCGTAATCGTGAAAAGTATCTACGATTTCATCGGCAAAGCGGACAAATCCATAAATGGAATAAATGGGATCGCGGAATTCTTTGGCCAGAAAACGGATTCCAAGTGAAAACGACGTGCTATAAGCACGTGTTACTTGCCGACTTGTGCGAATGCACACCTGATCATACAGTTGTTTCATGGGCTTTGACGCTATTTTCGCGGGTAATCAAATCGGTTACAACCAATCCCGAAATCAATGCTGGTGGAACGCCGGGACCGGGAACAGTGAGTTGTCCGGTAAAATATAAGTTGCTAATTTTTTTACTTTTCATCGACGGTTTTAAAATCGCCGTTTGTTTGAGGGTATTGGCCAATCCGTAAGCGTTGCCACGGAACGCATTGTAATCTGAAATAAAATCGGTGTGTGCATAACTTCGTTTAAACACAACGGCATCGCGAATCGAAACGCCTGTATGTTTTTCGAGGCGTTCCATCAACTGATGATAATATTTTTCGCGGAGTGCTTCGCTGTCTTCCAAACCGGGCGCTACCGGAATGAGTAGAAATAGATTTTCACAACCCGCTGGCGCAACAGTTGGATCTGTTTTGGATGGTGCTGACGCATAAAACAAGGGCTTAGAAGGCCATTGCGGATTTTCATAAATCTCGTGTGCGTGTTGCACAAACGATTCATCGAAAAATAAATTATGATGCAATAAATTCGGAATGCGTTTTGAAATACCGAGATAAAAAATCAAACTCGATGGGGCCATTTTACGCGATTTCCAATATTCGTCAGAATAGCGACGGTGTTCTTTTGCGAGTAATTTTTGTTCTACATGATGATAATCTGCACCAGCAACGATCAAATCAGCAGGAAGTATTTTTCCGTTGACGGTTACGCTAACAGCCTGACCATTTTCAACATTGATTTTTTCGACGGGTGCATTGAATTGAAATTTCACACCCAATTCGCGCGCGAGTTTTTCCATGGCCACAACAATCTGGTGCATGCCACCTTTCGGATACCATGTGCCCAAAGCCAAATCGGCATAGTTCATCAAACTATACAGCGCCGGTGTATTTTTTGCGGTTTCGCCTAAAAACAAAACCGGAAACTCCATCAATTCGATTAGTTTGGGATGTTTGAAGTAGCGGCGTACATGGCTGTGCATACTCTTAAACACATCGAGCTTAAAAATACCGGAGAGTAAACGCGCGTCGGCAAATTCGCGAAGCGATAAGCCTGGACGGTAAACCAGATCATTGATGCCCACTTCGTACTTGTAACGCGCTTCTTCGAGAAATTCACGAAGTTTGAGTGCACTGCCGGGTTCAATGGCTTCAAAAACCTGCTCTAGTTGTTTCATCGAAGCGGGTAATTCAAGCGTATCATTTGCGCCAAAAACAACTTGATAAGAAGGGTCGAGCCGAACCAAGTCGTAATAATCTTTAACGGATTTATCGAAACGATTGAAGAAGGATTCGAAGACATCGGGCATCCAATACCAGCTTGGCCCCATATCAAACACAAATCCTTCGTGTTGAAATTTGCGCGCACGGCCACCCGCTTGTTCGTTTTTTTCGAGTACCGTAACGTCAAAGCCCTTTTGAGCCAATCCGCAAGCAGCAGAAAGGCCAGCAAAGCCAGAACCTACAATAAGTACGCGTTTTGTCATGAATGTAACACCAATTATTTTAACAAAATAGCGATATTATGGTTAGTAAACAAATATGCAAACAAAAAGTTCGCTTAATTTTTAACAGATTCAGCGTCTGATTTTTGTAGCTTCGCGACTCATTTCTCGACCATGTCATTCAATTCATTGCAAGCCATTTCGCCGGTTGATGGGCGTTATCGTCGCCAAACAGCAGATTTGGCTCCCTTCTATTCCGAAGCCGGATTAATCCGTTATCGCTTACTCATCGAAGCGGAATACTTCATTGCCCTTTGCCGTTTGGGTTTACCACAACTAGCTGGTGTAAACACAGATCAGTTTCCAAAAATCCGTCAAGCCATATACGAGCAATTCACCGAAGCGGATGCCTTGCGTATCAAAGAAATTGAGCAAACCACCAATCACGATGTGAAAGCGGTCGAGTATTTCATCAAAGAAAAAATGGACGCACTCGGACTATCTGCATTTCAAGAGTTTGTGCATTTTGGATTGACCTCGCAAGACATCAACAATACGGCTACGCCGCTTTTGGTCAAGGAGGCACATGAAAAAGTGGTGTTGCCTTTGCTCGAAGAAATTGTAGTTGCCTTGGAAAAAATGGCAGACGATTGGGCCACCATTCCGATGCTTGCGCGTACGCACGGCCAACCCGCATCGCCCACGCGCTTAGGCAAAGAAATTCGTGTCTTTAGCGAACGCTTGCGCCAACAAATGGGCTTGCTGAAACTCATTCCTTTTGCTGCAAAATTTGGTGGTGCTACCGGAAATTTAAACGCACATCATGTAGCCTTTCCGAATACCGATTGGAATGCATTTGCCGATGCCTTTGTGCGTTCGCTTGGCCTACATCGTTCGCACCCAACAACACAAATCGAGCATTACGATCATTTAGCGGCCTACTTCGATGGCTTGAAACGCATCAATACGATTTTGATTGATTTCAGCCGCGATATTTGGACGTATGTGTCGATGAATTATTTCCGCCAAAAAATTAAAGCTGGAGAAGTTGGTTCATCAGCCATGCCACACAAAGTCAATCCGATTGATTTTGAAAATGCCGAAGGAAATTTAGGGATTGCCAATGCCTTATTTGAACATTTGGCGGCTAAACTTCCCATTTCGCGCCTGCAACGCGATTTGACAGATTCAACTGTTCTTCGCAACATCGGTGTTCCGGTAGCGCATACCTTAATTGCGATGCGTTCGTTGCAAAAAGGCATGGGTAAACTTTTGTTGAATGAAGCCAATTTGCACGCCGACTTAGAAAACAATTGGGCCGTTGTGGCAGAAGCCATTCAAACCATTTTGCGTCGCGAAGGGTATCCCAAACCGTATGAAGCGTTGAAAGAACTTACGCGCACCAACGAAGAAATCAACGCCACATCCATCCGCAATTTTATTGAAACATTGCAGGTGAGCGATGCGATAAAAACGGAATTGAAAAACATCACACCACAGAATTATACTGGAGTTTAAGTTGCTTTTCCTCGCTCTTGCTTTCGCTATAAAAATCTAACGCGCAAGCCTGGTGCTAGTTGGTGAGTTTGTGAATTGGTAAGTTGATGCGTTTAATTCACCAACTTACCAATTCAGTAATTCACCCATTCAATAAAAATTGTGTTCAACAGCTATATTTGATCATGTTTGTATCTGGTTTCACCATTGCGCGAAATGTCATTAAGTACGATTATCCCGTGCTGGAGGCTATACGTTCTGTTTTGCCGTTGTGCGATGAATTTGTGGTGGCGGTGGGCAAGTCGGACGATGATACGTTGGGCTTGATACGTGGGATGAATGAGCCAAAAATAAAAATCATTGAAACGGTGTGGGACGATTCGTTGCGCGAGGGAGGCCGTGTGTTGGCACTTGAAACAGATAAAGCATACGCAGCTATTGACGCAAGGGCCGATTGGTGTTTTTACATTCAAGCAGACGAAGTCATTCATGAACAATATTACGATGCCATTCGTGCGGAGATGGCGCGTTGGAAAGATGATTTAAGTGTAGAAGGTTTGCTTTTTCAATACATCCATTTTTATGGTTCGTATGATTATGTGGCCGATTCGCGCAAATGGTATCGGCGCGAGGTGCGTATTGTGCGCAAGAATGCGCGGGTGCGCTCGTACCGCGATGCACAAGGATTTCGGAATAGCGATAATTCGAAATTGCGTGTAAAAGCAATTCCGGCAAAAGTGTATCACTACGGTTGGGTAAAACCGCCTGAGGCACAACAAGCAAAGCAGCAATCGTTTCATAAAATGTGGCACGATGATTCGTGGATGCAGGAAAATATTCCGCAGGTTTCGGAATTTGATTATTCCCAGATTGATTCGTTGATTCATTTTTCGGAAACGCATCCGCAAGTCATGCAAGAACGCATCAAACGGCAGAATTGGAAATTCACGTTTGATCCGACACAGAAAAAGTGGGGCTTAAAAATGCGTATCTTGATGTGGATTGAGCGCGCGACGGGCTGGCGCGTGGGCGAGTATAAAAATTTCCGCTTTTAATTTTTAATTTCCCTGAAATAAGTAATCAAAATCTCCTCAGCGTTTGCAACGCGGAGGATTGAAATTCGCGTTTGTAACGCGAAACAAGAGCTATTAAAAATTAGAATCGTTCTAAGAAGATTTCATGCCATACGAGTTAATTCAGCGCGCGACGAGCTGGCGCGTGGGCGAGTATAAAAATTTCCGCTTTTAATTTTTAATTTCCCTGAAATAAGTAATCAAAATCTCCTCAGCGTTTGCAACGCGGAGGATTGAAATTCGCGTTTGTAACGCGAAACAAGAGCTATTAAAAATTAGAATCGTTCTAAGAAGATTTCATGCCATACGGGTTAATTCAGCGCGCGACGAGCTGGCGCGTGGGGGAGTATAAAAACTTTCGCTTTTAATTTTAAATTTCTCTGAAATACGTTATCAAGTCTGTTGATTCAAAACCTGATTCAACACCAGCCGTACGCATCATGGTAACCAACTGTCCGCGGTGAAATGTGCTGTGATTCATGCAGTGCATCACAATTTCGCGGCGTGTATTTTGAAATGCGGTTCCTGCAATATTCGTGTATGCACACACTTCGTCCAAATCAACATCGGTCCATGCAGTAACCAATTCTTCGAACGCTTCAGAGGTCTCAACAAATGGTGTTGGATCTACATCGGAAGGAAAATTTTTGCTTGGAAAATTGGTGAGCGATTGCCCTTGCAGGCGATGCAGCCAAATGGTTTCTGCATCCCAAATGTGCAGCACCGTTTTTCGAATGGTAGGAAAACTGCTGTGGAGATTAAAATCGAGAATGAGGTTACTGAGATTGCTCAAGCGAAGGGCCATGCGTTTGTTTGCCCAGGTATTGTAGCGAACGAGTGTATGAATGGTGTTTTCCATAGCGCATCAATTATTCCCAACCCGTTGCGAGCACGTCAACCAAGTGCATCACTTTGATGGATTTGTTATTTTTCTTGATGTAGCCATCTAAATGCAACAAGCAAGAAAGATCGGTTGAAATAAAATACTCGGCACCAGCTTCTTCGGCAGCAGCCACTTTTTGCTCGGCCATGCTCACAGCGATATTTTCGTATTTGGTAGAAAACATCCCCCCAAATCCGCAACACGTTTCGCAATCGCGCAGTTCACGCAATTCCAAGCCACGCACTTTGGAGAGCAATAAACGCGGTTCGCGCTTGATGCCATACTCGCGCAAGCCCGCGCACGAATCATGAAAAACAGCGACGCCATTCAACACCGCTCCGAGGTCTGTTATCTTCAACACATTGACCAGAAAATCGGAAAACTCGTGAATGTTTTTTTGAACTTGACGGTATTGATTGTGCAAGACCGAATTGTGAAACATCTCGCCATAATAATTCTTTACAAAGCCCGTGCACGAAGCCGACGGCGATACAATGTACCGATCGTTCTGAAATTCTTTGATGCACTTCTCGCCTACTTCTTTGCAATGATCCCAATATCCGGCATTGAATGCAGGCTGCCCGCAACACGTTTGCTCGTGGTTGTAATTCACGCCACAGCCAACACGCTCAAGCACTTTAATCATATTCAGCGCAGTTTCGGGCTGCAACTGATCAACAAAGCAAGGAATAAAAAGATCGACAATCATGGTTTAATACACATTTTCAGATTTGGGGACACGCAACAAAAGCAGGAATCCGACAATAAAGAATGCGACAAGCGCTAAAACAGACGTGCGAATATCGGTCAGCCCTTCTATCAATCCGAACGTAAACGTACCAATGGCCAAACCTATTTTTTCGCTCACATCAAAGAAACTAAAATAGGAAGCATGATCTTCTGTTTCGGGAAGCATTTTGGAATACGTTGAACGCGAGATGGCTTGAATTCCGCCCATAACCAAACCCACCACAGCAGCCGCAATGTAAAACTGCCAAGGAAGATACACGAGGAAATAAACACCCGCACACAAGAAAATCCAGATGATGATGGCGATGGATAAGGCGCGTAGATTTCCAATTTTAGACGATAGTTTTGAAAACAAAAACGATCCCAAAATTCCAACAAACTGAATGATGAGGATGCTGACAATCAAATCTTGTGTTTGAATACCGCGTACTTCTTTGTTGGCAAAAGCCGTAGCCATAATCATGACCGTTTGCACCGCCATGTTGAACATAAAATAACTGGCTAAGTATCGACGCAATTGCAAACGGGTTTTAATATCGGCCCAAACTTTGCCCAATTCGCGGTAGCCATTTTTCAAAATACTGCCTTCTACTTTGCGGTTGTAAACATTGTTGGGCAAACGCCGGAACGTAACGAAAGCAAAACCAATCCACCACACACCAACCATCGGGAAGGCCCATTCAATCGGCAGAATTTTAGTAAACTGGGTAAGCACTAAAACAATAATCAACAAAATCGCGCTTCCAAAATACCCCATTGAAAAACCACGCGCACTGATGCGGTCATGATCTTTGCGTTCGGCAATTTCGGGCAAGTAAGCATTGTAATACACTAAACTTCCCCAGTAGCCAATGCTCGCAAAAAACAAGGGAAGAATCGTTAAACCAAGATGATAGGGCGTAAACGCAACACCACCATTATCGGGTTTAAAAAAGTAAAGCAACATGCTTGAAAAAGCACCGAGAAAACAAAAGAATTGCAGAAAACGTTTTTTATTTCCCGAATAATCAGCCACACCAGAAAGAATGGGTGCAATCAGCGCAACCACAACGTACGAAAGCGAAACGAGGTACGCGTAAAATTCGGTATTCTTAAACGTCAACCCAAAAAACGAAATTTGATCGTAAACCGTTTGAAGCGTTTTTTCGTCTTTGATGCTCGTCAGCTTCTCGTACATAATCGGGAAAATCGCCGACGAGATCACGAGTGGATAAACCGAATTGGCCCAGTCATAAAATGTCCAGGCACGAATTATTTTTGGATCACCTTTTTGAATCATGCAGGGTTAAAAGTAGTCAGCTTCCGGCGTTTGCAATGCGAATGTTGAAAAGTAGCTGTAAATGTTGATAGGCTTTTTTTGAGAATTTGAGTAGAAACACAATTTTATCTGGAATTGGCGATTGGGCGAATTACTGAATTGGCGATTAAACGCATCAATTCACCAACTCACCAACTCACCAATTCACCAATTCACCAATTCGCTAATTCGACAATTTATAAGGTCTTATGTTTCAAAAAAATCATCTTTAAAACCAATCAAATACACTTGTTCTGTTGTACGTGTAATGGCCGTGTAGAGCCAGCGTAAAAACTCGGTATTGATCATTTCGTCTGTAAGATAACCTTGTTCTACAAAAACGGCTTTCCATTGTCCGCCTTGGGCTTTGTGGCAGGTAACCGCATACGCAAATTTCACTTGCAGCGCATTGTAAAACGGATCTTCTTTCATTTTGAGAAAGCGGTCGCGTTTGGTGGGGAGATGGGCGTAATCGGCGGCTACCGACTCAAACAATTGGCGTTGCTGGGTTTGGTTGAGGGCGGGGGCTTCGCTATGCAAAGTATCTAACAAAATGCGGGCATCAAATTCGGGTTCGTCTGGCTCATCAATCATGCGAACAATGACATCTGAAAAACGAAATCCATGAAGCTCATAACTTTTTCCAATACGCACCACTTCTACCGAATCGCCGTTGGCAATAAATCCGGCTCTCGATTCTTTCGGAAGCCAGAAATAATTATTCTTCACCACCATCAAGCGATCGCCGGGCGAAAGTTCGTCTTCTTGCCATTTGATGCGGATACGAATTTGTTGGTTCCAGATATTCGCGCGTTTGTTTGAGCGGGTAATCACAATCGTTTCATCGAAACCATATTTCTGATACGTTTGCTCTAAAACATCTTGCAAATCGGCACCATCAAGGCGAATAAAATCGGGGTAATTATGTGTTACAAATTTTGGTGTTTGCCCTTTTTCTTCGGCAATGTCAATACGCAGATTGGTTGCATTGAGTAAAACACCAGAATCTAATTGTTGCCTGACAACCTCGCGCAACTCCAACGCCTCGACCGGAAAACCAAAACTGGTGTATAAATAATCGGCATTGAGGGCCGGACTTTTCGCTAAACCAACAGGAGGCAACTGCGCCGAATCGCCGACAAAAAGAATGCGGCAATTTTCGCCTGTATAAACGTAATGAAACAAATCTTCGAGCAAACTATGCGGAAATAATCCGGCTTCGTTTCCCCCCTCCCCAATCATCGACGCTTCATCAATGATGAATAACGTATCGATGTGCGGATTGCCTTGCAACGCATACGCCCCACCCGATTCGGGATTACTAGCCGGACGATAAATTTTTTTGTGAATGGTCCACGCCCGCGAACGCGCATACGATGCAAGTACTTTAGCGGCTCGGCCAGTTGGTGCAAGCAACTCATATTTATAGCGAATATGCGGCAAGGCTTTCACAAGCGCACTCATCAGCGTTGTTTTACCCGTACCCGCATACCCACGCAAAACAAAAACCCGTTCGGGATCAGGATGTTTTACAAATGCTGCGATTTTAGAAATTGCCTCTATCTGTTGTAACGTGGGTTCAAACGGAAATTGACTGCGGATGATGTCGGCAAAATTCATGGAGTAAAGATCGGATGCAAAAGACTTGCTCAAAAAAATTATTCTACAAACTTATACCCAACACCACGCACCGAGAAAAAATGGCGCGGCTCACGTGGATTCTCTTCAAAATACTTTCGAAAACCTAGAATGTAGTTATCAATCGTTCGTGCGGTTGGCAGTGCATCATCGTTCCACAATTCTTCCAAGATCAAATCGCGCGAGACCACTTCTCCTTTTTTACGATAAAGTAAACGCAGCAATTCAACTTCGCGTTTGGTCAATGCCCATGTTCCATTCACGCCATTGGCCTCGAACGAAGTAAAGTCGATGCTATTTTTACCAAAACGAATAACTGCCGATTCGGGCGCGGTTTCTGAACGCCTTGAACGCCGCACCAAATTTTGAACCCGCAATAAAAATTCTTCGAGGTTGAATGGCTTTGTTAAATAATCATCTGCGCCCAGTCGTAATCCCGCAATTTTATCTTCACCCGTAGCTTTTGCGGTAAGAAATAAAACCGGAACATGAGCATCTTGTTTCCGAATTTCTGTACACACATCGAAGCCACTTTTATGCGGCATCATGACATCGAGAATAACCAAATCGAAGTGGTTTGGTACAAACGCATACAAGGCACCTGCACCATCAATGGTAGAAATTACCTCATAGCCTTCCAATTCCAGATTGAGGCGAATGGTTTTGAGCAAATGTTCTTCGTCGTCTGCAATTAAAATGCGGTAATTCATGCGGCAAAGGTGCAAAAAAGGTAGCAAATACGCGTATTGGCCGCAATTTGGCATGTTTGTTTGTGGTTTTGACAAAAAAGTAGCATCTTCGCTTTCCTTAACCGCCTCATTTAGTCTCATTAACACACCAACCCAAACGTCATGAAAAAACGTTTACTTTCCATGAGCGTAGCTGCGCTGATGCTTTCTACGGCATCTGTTTATGCTCAGAAACCTGCTAAAAATGCTCAACAAGCAGTTGATCACTCCAAGGATCATGTAACACACCGCAACTGCGGAACAATGGATCACCTTGACATGTTGCGTCAACAAAATCCAAATGTTGATGCGCAGATGCAGCAAGAAGAACAACGCATCCAAAACTTTATCCAAAACGATTACAACCCATCACAACGCGTGGTTTATACCATTCCTGTTGTGTTTCACGTGGTGTATCAAAATGCAACTGAAAACATTGGCGATCCGGCCTTGTTAGCACAATTGCAAGTATTGAATGATGATTTCCGCAAACTTAATTCCGATGCAAGCCTTGTTCCAAGTGTTTGGCAAGGTATTGCTGCCGATTGCGAAATCAATTTCTGTTTAGCCACAACCGATCCGCAAGGCAACCCGACAACGGGTATTACCCGCACACAAACATCCGATGCTTCGTTTAGCACCGATGACCAAATCAAATACAATGCACAAGGTGGAAAAGATGCTTGGCCTGCTTCAAGCTACTTGAATATCTGGGTTGGCGATTTGAGCGGTGGCCTTCTCGGCTATGCGCAATTTCCAAACACAGGCCCAGCAGCAACCGATGGTGTTGTTATTAACTACCGTTATACAGGAACAACAGCAACAGGTGCTCAACCACCATTCGACAAAGGCCGTACAGCTACACACGAAGTTGGTCACTGGCTCAACTTGTACCACATCTGGGGTGATGATGGTGGAGCATGTAGCGGTTCTGACCAAGTTGCCGATACACCAAACCAAGCCAATGCTACTGGTGGTTGCTTCAATGCAGGAACGGTTTTAACGGACAATTGTGCGCCAAACGCTCCGGGCTATCAATGGCAAAATTACATGGACTACACCGATGATGCGTGTATGTACATGTTTACCAACGGACAAAAAGCACGTGTTCAAGCAATCATGGCAGGTTCACGCAATTCGCTTGCGAACTCTCAGGGTTGCAACAGTTCACAAGTTCCGAATGATGCAGGTATTTTTGCCATTGTTACCCCAACCGGAACAATTTGCAATACCACATTTACTCCAGTTGTTACCCTCAAGAATTTTGGCTCGGCCAACCTCACTGCCGTAACCATCAATTACCGTATTGATAATAACGCCAACCAAACGTATGCTTGGGCTGGAAACTTGGGAACAAATGCAACGGTAAACGTTACCTTACCTTCGATGAATACATCTGCAGGTGCTCATACGTTTACGGCTTTTACAACCAGTCCAAATAACCAAGCCGATGCCAATGCTGGCAATGACCAAGCAGCGGGTAGTTTTACAGCAAATGCCAACGGACAAAATTTACCGTTAACAGAAGGATTTGAAGGTACGACATTCCCTCCTGCTGGTTGGACATTAACCAATCCTGATGCTGCTACAACATGGGCGCGTACTACTCAAGCGGCTAAAACGGGTGTTGCTTCTGCTTATATGGACAACCTGAACTACAATGCTAATGGCGAGCGCGACTTCTTGATGCTCCCGGGTTTAAATTTGACTTCGGTTACTAATCCGGTAATGACATTCCAAGTGGCGTATCAATTATACACTGATCCAAACAGCAATCCAAACTATTCAGATACCCTGATTGTTCAAATTTCTACGGATTGCGGTGCAACTTGGACCAACCTCTATTTGAAATATGGAACACAGTTGACAACCATTGTTCCAACATTCAGCACCAACGAATTTGTACCTACACAAAGTCAGTGGCGCTTAGAAACGGTATCGCTCACCTCCTACTCGTCTGCAACCAATGCCATGTTCCGTTTCATCAACAGCACACAATACGAAAACCAGTTGTATGTTGACGATATCAATATCATGAATAGCACCGATGTTTCGGAAAGCCCACTTGCCAATACAATCAACTTGTTCCCGAATCCGACACAAGGCAGCACAACCATCAACGTTGCACTATTGAACCGTCAAGATCTCAACATTCAAGTTGTCAATGCCCTTGGACAAACAGTTCAGACCATTTCTGAAAACAATACTTATGGCGGAAACTACACACTTGATTTGAGCAATGCTCCTGCAGGTGTTTATTTTGTTGAAGTAACGTCTGGTAATGAGAAGGCTGTTAAACGCCTGGTAGTTACGCATTAATCGTTTTTTCTTTTCATGAAGACCGCCGTTTAATTCATCGGCGGTCTTTTTTTTGCGTTTAAATCAGCTTATTTCTGTGTTCAAAAGTGTATTTTTAACCCAAATCACTTTTTTCATTTTCTGGCCATGCCACTATTAGGTAAAATTTTAAAGAATACCATAGCCTTAAATTCGCGGCTACCGAAGTTGCGTCGCAAGAGTGCGTATCGTATTCAGCAAAAAACTTTACGGAAACTACTGACCAAAGCTGAATTTACAGCATTTGGCGAACACTATAATTTCACGCGTATTCTTGCCGATGCTGATTTGGTGCATGCGTTTCGTCAAACAGTGAGTACACACGATTACAATTCGATGTTTCGGCAATGGTGGTACCGATCGCTCAATGGAGAGGCTTTTGTAGCTTGGCCTGAGCGTGTGCGGTATTTTGCCTTGAGTTCAGGAACGTCGGAATCCTCGTCCAAACATATTCCCGTAACCAAAGACATGCTTCGCGCCATTCGGCGTGGGAGTATCAAACAAATTTTGGCGTTGGGGCATTACAATTTATCGCCTGAATTTTTCCAGAAAGGTATTTTGATGATTGGCGGCAGTACGCACCTCAATTACAATGGCACTTATTATTCGGGCGATTTGAGTGGCATCACAACAGGCAATTTACCCTTTTGGTTTCAGCATTTTTATAAGCCAGGAAAACGCATTGCGCGGGAGCGTGAATGGGACAATAAGTTGGATGAAATGGTGCGCAATGCGAAGAATTGGGATATTGGTGTGGTGTGCGGCGTTCCGGCATGGATTCAAATTTTATTTGAGCGTATCATCAGTTATCACAACGTCAAAAATATTCACGAGGTTTGGCCCAATCTGGAGATTTATGTTTGGGGAGGTGTTTCATTAAAACCGTATCAGAAATCGTTTGAAAATTTGTTGGGCCGTCCGATTGGTTATTTGGAAACATATCTCGCTTCCGAAGGATTTATGGCGTATCAGCATCATCCACAGGCGGAAGGAATTAAACTGCAATTAGATAATGGTATTTTCTTTGAATTTGTTCCGTTCAACGAAAGCAATTTCGACAATGAAGGGAATATGAAAGCCAACCCGCAAGCCCTCACACTCAACGAGGTGGAAGAAAATGCGGAATATGCCTTACTCATTTCTACTTGCTCCGGCGCGTGGCGTTACCTCATTGGCGATACCATCAAATTTGTCGATGTGCAAGAAGCTGAAATCATCATTACTGGTCGTACCAAACAATTTCTGAGTTTATGTGGCGAACATCTTTCGCAAGACAATATGAATCGAGCCATTAACCTGGCTGCGGAGCATTTCAACATCCAGATCAATGAATATACCGTTGCAGGAACGAGTTACGAAAACCTGTTTGCGCATCATTGGTATGTTGGCACCGATTCGCCTGTTGATGCTGAAAAAATGCGTGAATTGATTGACACATATCTCAAAGAATTGAATGACGATTACCGTGTAGAGCGAACGGCTGCTTTGCGCGAGGTGTTTGTGGAAGTATTGCCTATTGGTATTTTCCATGAATGGATGCGTAAGCAAGGTAAAGTTGGTGGACAGCACAAGTTCCCGCGCGTGCTTAAAAACGAGCGGTATGAAAGTTGGAAGCAACATGTAGCCGATTGTCAAAACGAAATTGTATTTCAGTCATGATTGGAGCCATCTTTCAAGGATTTATTTTTGGCATGGCCTTGTGTTTCTCGCTCGGGCCAGCATTCTTTGGACTTATTCAAGTGAGTTTAAAACATGGTTACCGCTCAGGAATAGCGATGGCTATTGGAATTTTCACCAGTGATCTCTTATACTTACTGTTGGCGTACTTTGGTATTTCATCCATCCTCATGGATCAAAAGTATTCCATCATTCTGGGCTTGGCCGGAGGAACGTTATTGATTGGTTATGGTATTTATCAAGCTGTAAAAAAACCAGTTGTGCAAACCAATGAGGATGGTGAAATTATTCCGGGTGCGACTCCATCGAATGGGGCTATGGCGCTCAAAGGTTTTTTGATGAATTTGCTCAATCCGTTTGTCATTGTACTTTGGATCAGCGCCATCACATTTGCGTCAACGCGTTTTAATCAAGTGAGTTCGCACATGCTTGTGTTTTTCGTGGCCACTTTAGCTACTGTTTTGGGAACAGATATTTTAAAATCGCTCGCTTCACATAAATTGAAACAATACATCAATCCAAACATGGTGCTGCAAGTCAACCGCATTGCCGGAATTATTTTCATCATCAGTGGCGTTGTTTTAATTGTTCGTGTGTTTGTAGAGCAGCCTTGGCTGAAAGGATAGGATTCGGTACACATGCCTTTTGGGTGGGAGTGCTCACTTAACTGTGTCGGAGTTCAATAATCTGTCACCAAAATAAGTGTTTAGTTCATTGCGTACAGTATTCCATCCAAACATTTGTCCATGCCATTTGGTGTTTGCGTTTACGGTAGCTAGATAGATTTGTTTCATGATGGCATCTTCGGAGCTAAATGCGCCTTTTGTTTTAGTAACTTTTCTCACCATTCGATGATAGCTTTCGATAGGATTGGTTGTGTAAATAATCTTTCTTAAGGCTTGTGGATACTGGAAGAAATTGACCAAACGATCCCAGTTGTTTCGCCAGCTTCTGAAAATGACTGCATATTTCGTTCCCCACTTTTCTTCTGCCTGATTCAACTTATGTAATGCCATATCAGCCGTATTTGCATGGTAGATTTCTTTAAGATCACTAACACAGGCTCGCAGGTCCTTCCAACTAAGATACTTCATACTATTGCGCATTTGGTGAACCAAACACAACTGAACTTCGCAAGTTGGATAAGTATCTTCTATTGCTTCTGCAAAGCCCGTAAGATTATCAATACAAGCAATGCAAATATCTTTTAGTCCACGCATTTTAAGATCATTTAGCACTTGTCGCCAGAAGCTGCTACTCTCATGGTCTCCAATATAAATACCGATGACTTCTTTTTGTCCATCTAAGCTAACGGCTAGGATCGAGTAAATGGCTTTAGCTTTTACAACGCCGTTTTCTCGCACTTTAAAATGCATCGCATCTAACCAGATTACGGGATAAACATTTTCCAAGGGACGACTTTGCCAATCTTTGATTTCTGGAATGATACGGTCTGTTATGGCACTCAATGTACCGTCCGAAACTTCTACTCCAAACATATCGCGAAGATGTGATTGGATATCTCTATAACTCATGCCGCGACTATATAAGGCGATGATTTGCTTGTCTATATCCGAAGACAGACTACGCTGACGTTTTCCTATCGTCTGTGGCTCAAAGGTGCTGTTGCGATCACGCGAGGTGGTCAACTCGATTGAGCCAAGGCTACTCTGGATCGTTTTACTCGATTTGCCGTTACGACGATTTTTATGATTCGTGCGAGTTTCATCCAAGTGTTCGTCTAGTTCGCCTTCTAAAGAGGCTTCTAGTATTTTCTTGAGTAAGGGCGTAAAAACGCCACCTTTGCCTGTGAAGGGCTTGCCTTCACGGAGTTGTGCGCCCGCTTGACGCACAAATTCTTCAAAATCAAATTTTTCGTTTTCCATTGGTTGTGTCAAGTTAGTTTTTTTATTCATGACACAGTTTAATGAGCATACTCTTTTGGGTTTCCCTCCGCACTTGCTTTCGCGCAGTTGGTGAATTGGTGAATTGGTGAATTGGTGAATTTTAGCTCCGCACTTGCTTACCCTCAGTTGGTGAATTGGTGAATTTTACTTCGCACATGCTTTCGCGCAATTGGTGAATTTTTCCTCCACACTTGCTTTCGCGCAGTTGGTAAATTGGTGAATTGGAAATTCAGTAACTCACAAATTCACCAACTCGCCAATTCGGCAACTCACCAACTCACCAACTCACCAATTCACCAATTCCCTAATTCGGTAATTCACCAACTCACTAATTCTGTAATTCACTAATTCTGTAATTCACAAAAGGCATTCAGTTTGAATCCGCACCCCAGTTATCCCTATCTTTACAGTTACAATTATGAGCCAATTTTTTACAACACCGCATTTACGTTTGCTGCTTGAGGCAGAAGGAAAAGTATTGTTAAACGCCATCTACCATTACTGGCAAAACCGAACAATTCCAGGAGAATTATTCGAATTTATCGATAAACTGGAATTGCAATTTACGGATGGTTATCGCTTGGTTTTAGGAACAGATGAATTTGCAGATGATGCGATGCTGCTTTTTCCTGATTTCGATGCTGAAGCAACCAGCTTGCGACTCATGCACGAGTTTAACGGCAAAATTAGTCTTCGTCCCGAACTCGGCAATACGCAAGCCTTGTGGGAAAATTGCATTGGACAAAAATTGCGGAAAATACGTTTGCAAAAAGATTCGGATGAATGTTATTGGAGCAACGATGTCTTACTTGATTTTGGTGCAGAACAACTTGAAATTCATCCCGGATTGGAAGGCATTGTGATTGAACCTTACGAAGAAGTATAAACATGAAACGGATCGTTTTTAGTTGCTTTTTTTTCCTGCAAATCATTTCGGTTTGGGCAAGTAAAGACTTTAATCCCGATTGGTTTCCAATTATTCCTCGTCCACAAACGTTAATCCCGAATGGCGAGAATTTCAGTATTTCATCTTCTACAACTGTTTTTGTTGCAACTGGCGGCGATTCGGCTAGCGCAGCGTTTCTGATAACGTATTTTCATAATTTCCTTTCCATTGATTTAACCTTTTCGAAGACGCGGATACAAGCTTCGCAAATCGTTTTCAGACCGGCCATGAGTACAACAACAAGCGAATCTTACGTCGTTGATGTTGCAGCTGATAGTATTGTGATTCAGGGTGCTTCGGCGGGTTCATTTTATGCGGTACAAACAATTTTTCAAATTTTCAAACCGGTCTATTTATTTTCAGTAGCAAGTGGTGTTGGCGAAATACCGGGCATGCACCTCGAAGATCGGCCACGATTTGATTGGCGTGGTCTGCATTTGGATGTGGCGCGGCATTTTTTCAGTGTGGAGGATGTGAAATTTTTGTTGCAACAAATGGCGTTTTACAAACTCAATACGTTTCATTGGCATTTGACAGACGATCAGGGCTGGCGCATCGAAATCAAAAAACACCCACGCTTGACAAGTGTAGGCGCATGGCGCAAACGCACACTGCTTGGGCATTACAGCGAAGAGCCAGATCGTTACGAAGAAAAAGTATATGGCGGTTTTTATACCCAAGAACAAATTCGCGAAGTGGTGGCGTATGCGCAACGTTTACACATTACCATTGTTCCTGAAATCGAAATGCCGGGTCATGCTTTGGCCATGCTTGCAGCTTATCCCGAATTGGGCTGCCGCACAGGAACGTATGAAGTAGCGCAAACATGGGGCGTTTTTGAAGATGTGCTTTGTCCATCAAAAAAAACATTTGCGTTTTTAGATGATGTTCTTACCGAAGTTGCTGCGCTTTTTCCGGGAACATACATTCACATTGGCGGTGATGAATGTCCGAAAAAACAATGGAAAGAATCGGCTTATTGCCAGCGTTTAATTTTTCAGCATCGTTTGAAAGATGAAAATGGTTTGCAAAGTTGGTTCATCAAAAAAATTGTAAGCATGCTTCAGGCCAAAGGAAAAAAGGCGATTGGCTGGGACGAAATTTTGGATGGCGGCTTGGTCGATGGAGCGGCTGTGATGTCGTGGCGAGGCGAAGAAGGAGGAATTGCGGCGGCGCGGGCGGGACATCCTGTGGTGATGACGCCAACCAGTCATTGCTATCTCGATTATTACCAATCGCAACAAGCGGGCGAACCCATTGCCATCGGCGGATTTTTACCCATTGAAAAAATATTGAGTTACAATCCAATTCCAGCATCGCTTACGCCGGAGCAAGAAAAAATGATCGTAGGTGTGCAAGGAAATTTGTGGACCGAATACATTGCGAGCCGCGCACATCTGGAGTACATGATTTTTCCACGCATCGCCGCCTTGGCCGAAATTGCTTGGGCTACACCTGTTGACCCGTATTTCTTTCCGCACTTTTTCAGTCGCTTGAATTCGCAATTTGCGCGTTGGAAGGCACAAAATATAGATGCATCGCAAGCCATGTTTCAGGTTTCTATTCAAACAGAACCAACGTCTGATTTTCGGGCATTACAATTGCATGCGTTTTCTTTTTTACCGAATAGCGAATATGAATATGCCTTGGGTTACGATAGTCTTCCACAACAATATTTTCCGCTTACAGCACCACAAACCTTGATGCAAGATGGTTATTTCTGTGTGCGGCGAAAAGCAGAAGGACAAAGCGTTTTTCCGTCAACGTGTCAAGTCTATAATTACAATTTGGCAACAGGTAAACCCATCTCGATTCGCAAAGCACCACATAAAAATTACAACCACGGTGGTGCGTTTACATTGGTGGATGGCATGAGCGGACGGCGCCCATGGACGGGTGCAGAATGGCTTGGATTTTGGGGCGATACCTTGGATGCAACGATTGATTTGCTGGAAGTGGAAACGGTTTCTGATATAAGCATTTCTGCACTTCACGATCCGGGTAGTTGGATTTACGCACCATCGAAAATCATGTTTTATACGTCTGTTGATGGGAAGAATTTCGTGTTGTTTGATTCAACTGGCCAAAATGTTTTCAAAGGCGAAACGCATGATAAGTTTGGTTACAATATGAGTGATGGAAAGCAAGCGCGTTATGTGCGTGTGGTTGTTTATGGTGCGGGTATGATTCCAGATGGTTTTTCTGGAAGCGGTTATCCGGCCTGGTTATTTATCGACGAAATAGACATACGATGATACCAATTCTCGAAATCGCGGTTTTTAATCCAGAGGCGGCTTTGCTTGCGGCATCAACGGCAGCCGATCGCTTGGAATTGTGCGCGGGGTATGCGGGCGGCGGCCTCACGCCTTCGCTTGGAACGATGCGTGTGGTGCGCGAGCAGGTGCGTAACATTCCTATTTATGTGATGATTCGTCCGCGCGAGGGCGATTTTGTTTATACCGAAAATGAATTGGCCATCATGCGCCACGATATTTTAACGGCGAAAGAATTGAAGATGGATGGCATTGTTTGTGGCACACTCACCGAGAAAAACGAAATCAACGAAACGGTTTGTGAGAAACTGGTGCAATTGGCGCATCCCTTACCCGTAACATTTCATCGTGCGTTTGATTGTTGTATCAATCCGATGCAAGCATTAGAAACCTTGATTCGCTGTGGTGTCAAACGGGTATTGACATCGGGGCAAAAAAGCAGTGCGGTAGAAGGTGCTGCCTTGCTGGCCGATTTGGTCAAGGCGGCAGCAAATCGCATCACCATCATGCCCGGCGCGGGTATAACCGCAGGCAACATTCATCTTTTGCGTGAGCGTACAAAGGCCATCGAGTTTCATGCGTCAGCCAAAAAAATAAACGATACAAAAGATCCGTTTGGTTTTGGCGATTCGATCATGCCCGATGCGGCTTCCATCATTGCCATGAAAGCAGCATTGAACCGCCAAACACGCTAAAAAATATTTCGTCAAACAAGTTCGCAAAGCAATCTTTTACCGATCTTGCAGCGTGATCCCAACACGTTTTCTGCTCCTTTTCATTTTCTTCCCAGCAACGTTTCTGCATGCCTATTCGGTGCGCGAAAACTTGACAAGCAGTCCGAGTTATTGTGCGTCGTGGCAGGTGAATGAATTGGGTGCTTCCGAAAAATTTACAGCAAAAATACCGGGGACAATTCACACCGATTTACTAAGCGCCGGAAAAATTCCTGATCCTTTTTTTGGGCACAACGATTCGCTGGTGCGTTGGGTTGGCGAGAAAACGTGGGAATATACATGTTCGTTTATGCCTTCTGCAAAAATTTGGCAGGCAACGCGCAAAACACTTGTCTTTGAAGGGCTAGACACGTATGCTGATGTTTACCTGAATGGAAAACTTATTCTTCGCGCTAACAACATGTTTCGTTGCTGGGAAATTGATGTTACGCAATTGCTGAAAAAAAACGACAATACCTTGCGCCTTATTTTTCATCCGGTTTCGGAAGAAGAAACGCGTTTGTTAAAAACCGTTCCGTATCGTTTTCCTGAGGGTGGACGGGTGTTTACGCGCAAAGCACAATTTCATTATGGCTGGGATTTTTCGCCACGCATGCTGACGTGTGGCATTTGGCGGCCTGTTTATTTGGAAGGTGTTTCGGGCAATGCACTTTCGCACACACACATCAAAACGCTTTCGCTGTGCGACGATTCGGCGGTAGTTCGTATTTCGACAGATTTAACGGCACATAAAAAGGCCGGATTTGAGGCGTTTGTTTTGCTCGACGGAAAAATAATGGCCACACAAAAAAGTGCTAAGTCGGACTGGAAAAAAGAGCAAGAACTAAATCTAACCTTTACGCTTAAAAACCCGAAGCGTTGGTGGTGCAACGGTTTAGGCGATCCGTTTGTGTATGCATTCGATTTGGTGGTGGTGAGTAAAGGGGATACGATTCGGCAAAAAATAAAACATGGATTGCGGCACTTGCGGATCGTTACAGACAAAGACAATGTAGGTACAGGCAGCAGTTTTTATGTGGAGTTGAATGGTGTTCGGGTTTTTATGCGTGGTGCAAATTGGGTACCGCCCGATGTTTTTGTGCCACGTGCGTGGGAAACGGATTACGATTTGGCTAAAAAACGAAATTGGGGTTTAGTAAAAAATAAAGTGGAGCATTTATTGTTTGAAGCGCAACGAGCGCATTTCAATATGTTGCGTGTTTGGGGCGGCGGGGTATATGAAGATGATCGGTTTTATAATATTTGCGATTCGCTGGGTTTGTTGATATGGCAAGATTTTATGTTTGCGGGTTCGCCTTATCCGGGCGATGAACAGTTTATGGCCAATGTACGCGCGGAGGTGCGCGATAATGTGATGCGGCTACGCAACCATGCGTGTTTGGCCTTGTGGTGTGGCAATAACGAAATTGATGAGGGTTGGCACAATTGGGGCTGGCAGCGCGATTTGAAATACACCAAAGAAGATTCGACGCAGGTTTGGAAAAATTATGTTGCAACATTTCGTACAGCGATTCCGCAGCTTGTATCGGAATTGGATTCGGGACGTTTTTATTGGTCATCGTCGCCATCGGGGGGCTGGGGGCGCGATGCGAGTTATACCTTTGGCGATGTGCACTACTGGGGCGTTTGGTGGGGCACGCGCGATTTTAGTTCGTACGAAAAAAGTGTAGGCCGTTTTGTGAGCGAATACGGTTTTCAAGGCATTCCGCCGTTGGCTTCGTTGCACGAAATGGCCGGACAAGAAGTGCAATCGTTGATGGATTTGTCTTTGCGCGCGCATCAGAAAAATGCGCGTGGTTTTGCAACCGTGCGTTCGTTTATCACCAACTATTACAAAGAGCCGTTAAAATTTGCCGATTACAGTTACCTCTCGCAGCTTGTTCAGGCCGATGGCTATCAGGCGGCAATTGATGCACACCGGCGCGCAAAACCGTATTGCATGGGTTCGTTGTTTTGGCAATGGAACGATCCTTGGCCCGCAATCAGTTGGTCGGCAATAGATTGGTATGGCCGCAAAAAATTGGTTGCCTACCGCGCAGCAGAAGCATTTCAGCCGTTTAACATGACGATGCACGAACGCAACGATTCTATTGTAATCACGATTATAAATGATACCCGTAAAGACATAGCCGGAAGGTTATTTGTTTACAGTTGCGACGAAACCGGAAAGCGCGATACCTTGCGAAATATCCTCATTGAATATTCGCCGACAAAAAATGGAGAAGTATTTCGATTTTCAAAAAAAGACTTGAGCAAAACGATTGATTGGACGACAAGTGCTTTGGTTTCGGAATTCAAACACGAGCGTAGTGAATTGAATCGTCGTGTGATTTTTTACGGAACAGATTTTCGGAATTTCAAACTCGAAAAAGGTACACTTATTATTGATCGTTTATCGGTGTTTGCTCCCAAAAATTTAATTCGTTTAAAAGCGAAAACATGGACGCGTCGCATTTACCTGAGTTTGCCAGATGATCCGAATGCTGTTTTCAGTAACAATGGGTTTGATTTACTTCCCGGCGAGATCGAAACGGTAATTATTGAAGCAGCAACAACAACCAAAAGTTTCGAGCAGCGTGTTCAGGTGCAATGTTTAAATGATGTTGATTGGAAATAAACGTAACGTCTTCATTTTCTCTTCTGTGCAAAACGAAAACCCGCACTCACTTCAAAACGTCCGAAAAACATAAAACTTCGATTGAATGAAACAAGAGAAATAGCAAGGCCTGTTTCATAAAAAATAAAAAACACAATTGTAAAACTACTTCTTTATTTCCTTTTTATATCCAAAACGATAGCCCACACTTGCTTCTAAAAGACCAAGTGGCTGGTATCTATTATAAGAATATCTTGGTGTTCTAATCAATTGCATACCGAGTGTTGTGGATAACGAGAAATTCAAGTGTTGTGTTGTACGAATCAACCATCCAGTAGTAAAACCAAAAGAAGAGAATTTGAATGTCTCTACTGTATATATAGGCGGAGCGGGATAATTATAGTACTGGCGTTCTGCTTCTAATTCGCCATAAGCAATGGCAGGTCCTATATAAAAAGAACGTGTATAGCTTGCATTCGGAAAAAAGTGTAGTTCTAATCCGGTGCTGTATTTCTTATACCGATTGTAATAAAAAACATCAGACTCATTCCTGCTTGTCATACTTTGAATACCATATATTCCGCTCGAAACGGGTACACGTACCGTGAGTTGTTTAGTAACATCGTACTCAACATTGACCGAGAAAATACCAAACACCAGATCAAACACATTGGCCGAAATATACCAAGGTCTAAAAATACTATCTAAGCGATAGTCGTATGCTTTTGATAAGCCCAGAGGATTGGCACCAATTTGACCTGGGGCTGCTTTAAAAACATCTACATCGCCATTGCTATAAACAATTTTTAAAACTTCAGACGATTCAATGACATAGAGCGGTCCATCGAGGTTCGTCGTGCGTTTGTATTTAACTGTTTGCGTATTGACTTCGAGTACTTTCACAATTATTTTAGACCCGTTGACGCGATAGAGTGTATCCTGTGCGTATGTTGATATTGAAAAGAAAAAGAGGAAGAGAAAAATGGAAAATATTTTCATGGGTTATTGATTTATGTAGGGTATGTAGGATGTAAACATATATATTTATTTATAACTCCAAAGAACAAATCAAAAAACAGAAGTCGAATCTAGTTGTAGTGAGTGCTCGCTTTAATGCTGGCAATTTTTGCTTCTTCTTGCATCGTAGAAACTGTATTTGTTGAAGATTATTGTGCGCAAATTTAAAATCATCCTGTTTAAACTCTTGTCGTTTTATAAATTGGTTTAATTTAGCGGTAGAGAACGAACCGATTTTGAGGTTTACCATACATCTGTTCTCTGTTTCAGATTAGTAACGTCGTTTGAAACAGCATCGCACATCAAACGAATTAGCACATGGCCAATTATTTTTTGCGATTTAGTGTACTGCTCCTGCTTCTGATCGGGAGTATGCCCGTTTGTGCGCAAAATGGACTTTGGACATGGATGCATGGTAGTAATTTGCCCAACGTCATGGGCAGTTTCGGTGTACAAGGAGTTGCTGCTCCAGGCAATGATCCGCCTGCATTATACGAAAGTGTTTCTTGGACTGATTTCACGGGTAATTTCTGGATGTTTGGGGGCTTGGATGCAAACTATCAAGAGTATTCGGCCTTATGGAAATATGATCCTGTTGCCAATGTGTGGACATGGACGAACGGGCCAAATACAACAAATATTTCGGGAAGTTATGGTGTGCAAGGTATTCCATCCCCAGCAAATAATCCTGGAGCGCGGGCCTGGGGATCAACAGCTTGGACAGATAGCCAAGGCCGCTTATGGCTATTTGGTGGTTATGGGTACGATGTGAATGGAGTTCATGGTATGTTGAATGATTTGTGGTTATATGATGTAACTACAAATTTATGGACATGGATGGCTGGTCCAAATACGGCAAATAGTCTTGGGAATTATGGTGTACAACTTGTTCCTTCTCCAGCAAATATACCTCCTTCGCGTTATGAAAACAATGCTTCTTGGACAGACAATACGGGCAATCTCTGGATTTATGGTGGTGCCAACTTGTTCCTAAACCAAGCATATAGTGATATGTGGATGTTTGACATTGGAACCAATACATGGACTTGGATGGCTGGATCGAATGCGCCGAATGTTCCTGTAAATTTTGGAATACAACAAGTATCAAGTCCAAACAATACACCCGGTAGTCGAATTGTTTTTGGTAAATGGAAAGATTGTCAGGGCAATTTCTGGATTTTTGGAGGAAACGATTTTGCAAATACAGGATCGAATTGGGCTGATATGTGGAAGTTTGATCTAGCCACCTTACAATGGACATGGATGGCGGGGAGCAATGTTCCGAACTTTGCTGGAAGTTTCAATACACAATGTGTTGCAGGGGCACAATCGCCTGCTGCGAGGCACGAAAATAGAACTTGTTGGACTGATCTAAGTGGTCGATTTTGGCAATATGGTGGATTGGGAATAAACATAGAAAATGATCTGTGGATGTTTGATCCAAATACCAATCAATTTACTTGGGTGTCGGGTTTATTGACGGGTAATGCTGTTGGAACGTACGGTGTGATGGGTGTTCCTGCTGCTGCAAATAACCCCGAAGGATTGTTTGGAGGATCTTCTTGGACTGATTTGAATGGCGACTTTTGGATGTTTGGTGGCTTTACGGGGCAGAGCCATCACGGTGCTTTGTGGCGTTACCAAAAAGATCCGAACTGCCCAGGTCCGGGAAGCTCAAATGGTCCGCCTACCGCTTTATTTACTTCAAATCCTGATACCGGATGTGTTCCACTAATCGTCAATTTTACATCGGGCAACACTGGAAACTTTGTCTATCATTGGGATTTTGGCGATCCGAATGCATCAAATGATACAAGTAACACCGCCAATTCAAGTTATACTTACACCACAACAGGAACCTTTGTTGTTTCGATGATTATTAACGGAACTGCACTTTGTGTTTCAGGCATCGATACAGCTTACGATACGATTGTAGTTTTTGCGCCACCGCTTGTCAATTTAGGAAACGATACATTGCTCTGTCCTTATGTTCAATTCTTACTCGATGCTGGAAATCCTGGAGCTATTTATCAATGGAGTACAGGAGCAAATTCGCAAACCATGCTGACGGATAGTTCGGGCATGTATGCGGTTACGGTCAGCACGAATGGTTGTACTTCGCGAGATTCTATTTTACTAACATTTGCGGATTCAAACTATTTGGCAGACGAACTTATGCTTTGTGGTGTTTTTGAAACACAATTGGATGCTGGTAATCAAAATGCAAGCTCGTATTTATGGAGTACGGGAGCAACGACATCAAGTATTAACATTGATGGGCCTGGGATTTATTGGGTCCAAGTAAATGTAGGAAATTGCATCATCGTTGATTCAATCGAAGTAATCGGAACACCTGGCGATGGCGTGCTTTATATTCCCAATACATTTACACCCAATGGCAACGGAACGAATGATTATTTCAAACCCAAAGGCGAAGGTGTTGTAACGTTTTATATGCGCATTTTTGATCGTTGGGGCGAATTGATTTTCGAGACCAATGATATAAATACGGGATGGGATGGAAAACGTAAAGACAATATTGTTCAGATCGACACCTACGTCTATGTTATTGAATACACGACAATTTGCTCGAATGGCAATATTTTGCGCAGGATTGGGCATGTAAATGCGATTAAGTAAAGCGATAAATTAGACATCGGGTGGCAAAACCGTTTTACCGAGCGTGGCATCGCTCATTTTCCAGATTCTTTTGTAACACCAAACAGGTTGCTTAACCAAGAGCAGGATAAGAGCCTGTTTAAAATTTGTTATTATTCCATTTTAAATTTGCTTCTCACGTAAATTAGTTTAATTTAGCTGTTTAGAATACGGATTGTTTTTCGGTATCCGAAAAATTCGTTTCTCTGCTTTAAATTAGTGGCATAGTTTGAGGCAGTATCACACATCAAACACATTCGACCCATGGCGAATTGTTCTTTCCGATTTATCGCAATACTCCTGTTTATGATCGGGAGTTTGCAAACGTATGCGCAAAATGGTCTTTGGACTTGGATGCGTGGTCCCAATACGCCTAATTCTAATGGTAGTTTTGGTGTACAAGGTGTAGCTGCTCCGGGTAACGATCCGCCGGCAGTTTACGAAGCACCAACTTGGACCGATCTCAATGGCAATTTTTGGATGTTTGCTGGTTTGGATGCAAACTTTCAAGAATACTCGGCTATGTGGAAATACGATCCTGTTGCCAATTTATGGACTTGGATGAATGGTCCTAATACATTGGTGCAACCAGGGAATTACGGTGTGCAAGGCGTTCCTGCGCCTAGTAATAATCCGGGCGCGCGCTCGTGGGGGCCAGCGGCGTGGACAGATAACCAAGGACGTTTATGGATGTTTGGCGGTTATGGCTACGACGCAAATGGAATGCAAGGCATGCTGAATGATTTGTGGATGTATGATGTAACCACAAATTTATGGACGTGGATGGCTGGCCCCAATACCGTAAACAGTCTCGGAAACTATGGCGTACAACTTGTTCCTTCTCCTGCTAATCTTCCACCTTCCCGTTACGAAGACAATGCGTCTTGGACAGATAACTCGGGAAATCTTTGGATTTATGGTGGCGGTAACCTTAGCTTCAATCAAACATACAGCGATATGTGGATGTTTGATATTGGCACCAATACCTGGACTTGGATGGCCGGATCGAATTTACCCAATATACCTGCAAACTTTGGTGTGCAACAAGTAGCTAACCCGGCCAATACGCCTGGTGGACGCATTGTTTATGGCAAATGGAAAGATTGCCAAGGTAATTTTTGGATTTTTGGTGGAAATGATTTGTTTGGTGGAGGTTTTACATGGGCCGATATGTGGAAGTTTGATCTTGCTACTTTGCAATGGACGTGGATGGCAGGAAGTAATGTTCCGAATTTTCAGGGAAGTTTCAATACGCAATGTGTTGCAGGAGCGCAATCGCCTTCGGCACGATATGAAAACCGAACGTGTTGGACCGATCTTGGTGGACGTTTTTGGCAATACGGTGGCTTTGGTACAAATATGGAAAACGACTTGTGGATGTTTGATCCGAATACCAATCAGTTTACATGGGTTTCTGGTTTGCTCACGGGTAATGCTGTTGGAGCTTATGGCGTGATGGGTGTTCCTTCTGCGGCCAATAATCCCGAAGGTTCGTTTGGTGCACCTTATTGGACCGATTTACAAGGTGATTTCTGGATGTTTGGTGGTTGGACTGCGCAAAGTAGAAATAGTGCTTTGTGGCGTTACCAACAAGATCCCAATTGCCCCGGGCCTGCTAGTCCAAATGGTCCGCTGACGGCTTTGTTCACTTCTAACCCCGATACAGGATGTGTGCCGCTCACGGTTAATTTCACATCAGGAAACGCCGGAAATTTCGTTTATCATTGGGATTTTGGTGATCCGAACGCGACGAACGATACGAGCAATACAACCAATTCAAGTTATACTTATACCGCAACTGGAACATTTGTTGTTTCCATGATCATCAATGGAACATCGCTTTGTGTTTCGGGCGTTGATACGGCTTACGATACCATTGTGGTTATACCACCACCTGTTGTCAATTTAGGAAACGATACGTCTATTTGCGGCACACCCAACCTTTTGCTCGATGCCGGAAATCCTGGTTTAACGTATAGTTGGAGTACAGGTGCAATAACGCAAACCATCAATGCCAATGCAACAGGAACGTATTGGGTTTCGGTGAGCAATGGGTTTTGCTCCGATACCGATACGATTGTGATTCAACTTGCGCCACCGCCCAGTTTAGGAAACGATACAACCATTTGTCAGGGCAATTCCATTACCCTCACGGCCTCTGCGGGTGCGAGTTGGAACTGGAATACGGGTGCGAATACACAAACGATCAACGTATCGTCATCGGGCATCTATTGGGTCGATGTTGACGATGGAAACAACTGCATTCAACGTGATTCGATTCTTGTTACTGTAAATCCAATGCCGGTGGTACAACTCGGAAACGATACGTTCTTGTGTCCAGATGTGCAGGTCTTGCTAGATGCCGGAAATCCGGGTGCAACGTATTCTTGGAGCACAGGCGCAAATTCACAAACCATTCTTACCGATAGTTCGGGTATGTATGCGGTTACTGTCAACTTGAATAATTGTATCATGCAGGATTCTATTTTGCTCACCTTTGCAGAACCTGTTTATCTCGGCGACGAACTTACCCTTTGTGGTGTTTTTGAAGCAGAACTGGATGCCGGAAACCCGAATGCCACTTCGTATTTATGGAATACTGGAGCAACAACATCGACCATTATTGTAGATGGTCCGGGCAATTATTGGGTACAAGTCAACGTTGGTAATTGTGTCATCTTTGACTCCATTGAAGTAATTGGTACACCTGGCGATGGCGTTTTGTATATTCCCAATACATTTACACCAAATGGAAACGGCACAAATGATTATTTCAAACCAAAAGGCGAAGGCGTAGTTACATTCAACATGCGCATTTTCGATCGTTGGGGCGAATTGATTTTTGAAACGGATGATATGAATACAGGCTGGGATGGTAAACGCAAAGGCAATATTGTGCAGATTGATACCTATGTATATGTCATCGAATACACCACGATTTGCTCGAATGGTAAAAAGTTGCGAAGACTCGGGCATGTGAATGCGATTAAATAGCTTAAAACGATAAACATCCCCTAACGTTAGTAACATGATGTTTTATGTTTTTGATGCAACGCAAACAAAACAAGAGAAGTCTATTTTCGATTTTATTCTTTTTGATAAGTCTCGTTTCAGTTGCGCAAAACGGAACATGGACATGGATGCATGGTGCCAATACACCTAATTCTTTAGGGAGTTTTGGTGTACAAGGAGTTGCTGCTCCAAGCAATGATCCGCCCGCTTTGTATGAGTCTGTATCTTGGACTGACCTCAATGGCAATTTCTGGATATTTGGTGGAATTGGCAATGTTGTTGGCACATACAATGCTTTATGGAAATTTGATCCCATTGCCAATATGTGGACGTGGATGAAAGGAGCAAACACAACGCAACAAGCCGGAAATTATGGTGTTCAAGGAGTGCCTTCAGTTACCAATAATCCGGGGTCGCGGGCGTGGGGAGCTTGCTCTTGGGTTGATACGCAGGGACATCTATGGCTTTTTGGGGGACATGGTTCCGATGCATTCGGAAATTCAGGAAAACTGAATGATTTATGGATGTATGATATATCAACTAATCTTTGGACTTGGATGCATGGTTCTACAATCAGAGATGATTTTGGCGATTATGGTGGTTTTCAAATTCCAAACCCCTCCAATCTTCCCCCAAGTCGAGATGAAACAAATGCTTGTTGGATTGATCACGATGGTAATTTTTGGATGTTTGGTGGTTCGGGAAATCAGTATTATGACGATATGTGGATGTACAATCCTGCTACAAATCAATGGGCATGGATGAGTGGGTCCGATACACCCAATAATCCTCCTAGTTTTGGAACACAGCAGGTTGCTGCCTCATCCAATACACCTGGCGCTCGTCTGGTCTATGGTCATTGGACAGATTGTTATGGCAATTTCTGGATCATGGGTGGAACGAATACAAATTATGATGTATGGGGTGATATGTGGATGTACAATCCAAGAACCTATCAATGGACTTGGATGGCAGGAAGCAGTCAGACCAATATTTTGGGTTCCTTTTCTACAAAATGCCAAACCGGAAATGCCTTACCTGCTGCAAGGATGGAAAACACTACTTGTTGGACAGATTCGTATGGGCGGTTTTGGCAATATGGAGGCTCGGCTTGGTCTTATTTTTATTTGAATGATTTATGGATGTTCGACCCGATCACCAACCAATTCACTTGGATTTCGGGATCACTAACGGGTAATTCGGTTGGCAATTATGGTCAATTGGGAGTACCTGCCCCAACAAATAATCCTGAAGGTTCTAATGGGGCTGTTTCGTTCACCGATTTACAAGGCAATTTTTGGATGTTTGGTGGATGGACTCAACTTGGACGCAATTCGGCTTTGTGGCGTTATCAAATAGATTCTACTTGTCCTGGCCCCGGAACTCCAGCACCTCTTATTGCTTACGTTGAATCAGATATGGATACAGGTTGTATTCCCAATACGGTATATGTTGAGACCGATGATTTCAACAGCCTAACTTATCATTGGGATTTTGGTGATCAAACAACCATAGGCGACACGAGCAACCAATCCGCTGCTTCATATACCTACACAAATGCTGGAACCTATACGGTATCATTAGTCATTCAAGGAACAGCTCGTTGTGCTTCAGGAATTGATACTGCCTATAAAACAATCGTAATGATACAAGGAGCAAGCGTTGACCTTGGGAATGACACAACAATTTGTGGTCCAATTTATCTCCGCTTAGATGCTGGCTATCCTGACTATAATCATGATTGGAATACAGGGTCGTACCAACAATCCATTTTAGTTTCGAGTGCTGGTTCTTATGATGTTGTGCTGACTAATAGTTATGGCTGTTTTGCATTTGATACAATTGTTATACGTCAAGCTACAACAGAAGATATTACTCCACCAAATGTCTTTACACCCAATCAGGATGGCATCAATGATCTGTATGAATTGGAATATAGTTCTGCTGATTCGTATGCCATCCAAATTTATGACCGTTGGGGAAAATTAGTTTTTGCAAGCGATGATGCTACGCAGAAATGGGATGGGAATTTTGAGGGCAAACCGTGTAGCGATGGCGTGTATTATTGGATTATTTCTTTCACCAATTGCGAAGACGAAAAGCAAATTAAGCATGGGTTTGTGCAGCTTATTCGTTGAGCGTTTTTAATCTAACTTGGTAATAAAAGAGCATGTGGTATTCGGTTCGCTCCATCTTGATGTATATACTTTGCCTGGTTTGCATGCACACTGTACATGCGCAAAACGGAACATGGACTTGGATGCACGGTGTCAATACCCCAAATTTTTCGGGGAGTTTTGGTGTACAAGGTGTAGCTGCTCCGACCAATGATCCCCCTGCTTTGTATGAGACCTGTGAGTGGACAGATCTGCAAGGCAATTTCTGGATTTTTGGTGGTCTTGAAAGTTCATCGGGAAGTAATCACGGAGCATTGTGGAAATATGATCCATCTACGAATATGTGGACATGGATGAACGGATCAAATTTTCCAAACCAAGCAGGTATTTATGGTACACAAGGTGTTCCTGCTCCCTCCAATAGTCCTGGATCTCGTGCATGGGGAGTTCTTTCATGGACAGATCTTGCCGGCGATCTATGGCTATTTGGAGGGTATGGATACGATGCACTCGGACAAATTGGTGTACTCAACGATCTCTGGCGATATAATATTGCGACCAATATGTGGACGTGGATGAGTGGACAACAGGTGGTGAATATGCTCGGCAATTATGGCTTGCTACAAATTCCGGCAGCAACAAATGAGCCTCCCCCAAAATCGGAATCGAGTGCGTCTTGGACAAGTAATGCTGGCGATCTCTGGATGTTTGGTGGAAGTAATTTCATAGGTTATTTGAATGATATGTGGTCATATAATATCAATACCAATATGTGGACTTGGATGAGTGGCGCCAATACAGTAGGGGCATTACCAAACTTTGGAACACAACTAGTCCCTGCCAATACGAATAACCCAGGAGCAAGGTGTGCTTATTCTAAATGGAAAGATAGCAATGGCAATTTTTGGTTGTTTGGTGGCTTCGATCCGCTCAATCAATTTGCCGATATGTGGATGTATAATCCAAACACAAATGTATGGACTTGGATGGCGGGTAGCAATCAAATCAATACTTCGGGAGCCTTTCAAGTTCCATGTCAATGGACGAATGACTATCCTTCTTCGCGTTATGAGAGTAGAGCTTGCTGGACAGACGCTTGCGGCAGATTTTGGCAAAAAGGTGGTTTTGATGCATTCACACAATCTGCATGCGAACTATGGGTCTTTGATCCAAGCATCAATCAATTCAATTGGGTCAATGGCCCATTATCGCTCAATTGTCCGGCTAATTTTGGCACCTTGCTTGTTCCTTCTCCGTCCAATCTACCTCCAAGCAATGGCGGTTCGGTTGGGTTTGTCGGATTAAATGGAGACTTATGGCTTTTTGGTGGTGCTGGTGGTGTGAATTTAGACGCAACCAATTCGTTGTGGCGATATGAAATCGATTCGCTTTGCCCTGTACCAAGCTTTCTAGCCATCGATGCTGGATTTTCATATACAAGTTCACCTTTTTGTAGCAACGATACCATTTTGTTTTCGGCAAATACAAGCAATCCGCTTTATACTTATAGTTGGAATTTTGGCAACCCCTCATCTACTATGGATACATCTTCATTGACTCATCCAAGTCATGTATATACGAATACAGGAGCGTATCAGGTCTCGTTGACTGTTTTTTTCAACAGCATTTGTTTTGGCGATTCGGTAAGCTCCTCACAAGTAATTTTTATCTCAGAAAGCCCACAGCCAAACTTGGGCAATGATACCATACTTTGCGCAGCACAGGAATTAACGCTCTATGGTGCTTATCCCAATGCAAGTCATGTTTGGTCAACATTGGAAACAACATCAACTATTACGGTAAACGATTCTGGTCATTATTGGGTTCAAGTCAATAATAATGGCTGCGTGGGCAGCGATTCCATTTACATTGCCTATGAAGATGGCGGTACTATTTCTCCTCCAAACGTATTCACCCCAAACAACGATGGCATCAATGATCTATACAATCCAACTTTAGGTTCTTTAGATTTTTTCACAATCCAAATCTATGACCGTTGGGGAAAATTAGTTTTTGCAAGCGATGATGCTACGCAGAAATGGGATGGAAATTTTGAGGGCAAACCGTGTAGCGATGGCGTATATTATTGGATTATTTCTTTCACCAATTGCGAAGACGAAAAGCAAAACGAGCATGGGTTTGTGCAGCTTGTTCGTTGAAGTGGATTTCTTGAAAATTTAAACCCTATAAACAAAAAAAGGCTTGATGTGTTATTAATATACTTTATAATGTTGCCAAAGCAAATCAGCTAGATCCCAATCGTTGAATTGTATGCAATACTAAACAATGTTCATGTTTCAACTACGCTCCAAAAACTGCCTCGCAGTATTCCTCTTGTTTTATATCATTTCGAGCAGTGCTTATGCTCAAAATGGCACTTGGACTTGGATGCGTGGATCAAATGTGAATAACCAACCGGGTAATTTTGGTGTTCAAGGTGTTGCTTCACCAGCAAACGATCCTCCAGGATTGTACGAAGCCTGTGAATGGACAGACTTGCAAGGTAATTTCTGGATTTTTGGAGGGATTAATAATAGTTTCGCCGAATACTCTGTTCTCTGGAAATTTGATCCTACTACTAATCTTTGGACTTGGGTAAATGGCCCGAATACGACATCTCAATCTGGTTCTTATGGTATTCAAGGTGTTCCTGCTCCAGGAAATTTTCCGGGATCTCGCGCCTGGGGGGTACTTACTTGGGTAGATCAGGCGGGCGATCTTTGGCTTTTTGGCGGATATGGGTACGATGCGTTTGGCGCTTTGGGTGGACTCAATGATTTATGGCGTTACAACATTGCAACCAATACGTGGACATGGATGAGAGGCTCGAATGCCGTTTCGAGTTTAGGAAATTATGGTACATTACAAGTTTCGTCCAATACAAATGATCCGCCTTCGATTGTTGAAGTGTGTTCGAGTTGGACGAGCAATACTGGCGATCTTTGGTTTTATGGTGCGGTAGGAATAGCGGGACTTTTGAGCGACATGTGGAAATACAATATTGCCACCAATGAATGGACTTGGATGAGTGGCTCAGGCACACCAAGCGTTCCGGCAAATTGGGGTACACAGTTTGTGGCTAGTCCAACCAATACCCCGGGAGGCCGTTATGTTTATTCCAGGTGGGTGGATAATTCAGGTAATTTTTGGTTGTACGGTGGCTACGATATTTTTTTGGGGTTTCTTTCCGATATGTGGATGTATGATGTCAATACCAACCTATGGACTTGGATGGCTGGAACCACAACGTACAGCAGTTTCGGAACATTCAATACACAATGCCAATTGACATCTAACCATCCAACGTCGCGCTTCGAGTCTCGGGTGTGTTGGACAGACGAATGTGGACGATTTTGGCAATTTGGAGGCATTGATCCCAATGGTGCAACGTTAAGCGATTTGTGGATGTACGATCCTGTTTCAAATCAATTCAATTGGATTGCAGGCACTTTACTTCCTAGTCAGCTCGGCAATTATGGAACCATTCTTGTCCCTGCACAGGCAAACTATCCTGAAAGTGCTGCGGGTGGAAATGCATTTGTTGATAATAATGGCGATTTTTGGATGTTTGGTGGCTTGACAGTCGGCGGGCGTACAAACGCTTTATGGAAATATATACGCGATCCAAATTGTAATGGTGGAGGAATTAGTGCCGCATTCACCGGAACACCCATTTCCGGTTGTGTTCCGCTCACCGTCAATTTTACACCAAACAGCAGCAACGCGCAAAACAATTACCACTGGGATTTTGGCGATCCAAACGCCACCAACGATACC
>JAAFIA010000036.1 GCA_013298545.1 Bacteroidota bacterium
ACCGATATGGCGTATGTGGCTTGTGGGCGTTTCGATGCGTTTTATGAATACGGATTGAGTCCGTGGGATGTTGCCGCAGGCTGTATTTTGATCACCGAAGCAGGTGGCGCGGTAAGCGATTTTAATGGAAAAGACAATTTCGTTTTTGGCAAACAACTGATTTGTGGGACAAAAGCGGTACAGCAAGCATTACAAAAAACCATCAACGTGTATTTTCCTAACTTTAACCATTCTTGAGTATTCACCGCATACCCTAACGCCCAGATGACCCGACTCCAACTCAAACGTCCCATTGCTCTTTTCGATCTAGAAACAACTGGAACCAATGTTGCATCCGATCGCATTGTTGAAATTGCGATTCTCAAAATCAATCCCGATGGCTCGCAGGATGCTAAGTCCATGCGCTTAAATCCAACCATTCCCATTCCTGAACATTCCACCAGTTTTCATGGCATTCGCGATGAAGACATTCAAGATGCGCCGACGTTTAAAGATGTGGCGCATACGCTGGCAAAATTTCTGGAAAACTGCGATCTCGGTGGCTACAATTCCAACAAATTTGATGTGCCTGTTTTGGTTGAAGAATTTCTACGCGCCGAAGTTGAGTTTGATGTAAAAAATAGAAAATTGGTGGATGTGCAAAACATCTTCCACAAAATGGAACAGCGCACTTTGGTTGCGGCCTATAAATTTTATTGCGACAAACCGCTCGTAAACGCACATCAAGCAGCAGCCGATACAAAAGCTACGTGGGAAATTCTTGAAGCACAACTAGAACGTTATTCGGAATTAAAAACCGATGTCGATTTCCTTTCCGATTTTTCGAGCCGTACCAACAATGTCGATTTGGCGGGACGAATTATTTACAACGATAAAGGTGTTGAAGTATTTGGGTTTGGCAAACACAATGGCAAATCGGTTGTCGAAGTTTTTGCGAAAGAACCCTCGTATTACAATTGGATGATGGATGGCGATTTTCCGCTATACACCAAGAAAATCATCACCCAAATTCGGTTGCGTATGAAATCTAGCAATGGGTAAAAAAGAGCCTCATGAAAAAAACAATTTTCTTCTTATTGCTCCTGAGTAGTGTAACGGTAGGCACTTCGATGATCACCGATACCGAGGCAGAAATTGTGCGTGGAAAAAAATTATTCGATGCTGAATGCAAACGTTGTCATAAAACAACCGATGAAAAATCCATTGGTCCAGGCTTGAAAGGCGCAAGCGAACGTGCACCGAGCAAAGATTGGTTATATCAATTTGTCAGAAATTCAAAGGTCGTCATCAATTCGGGCGATGTGTATGCCAACGAACTTTTTGTCAAGTATAAAAAGAAAAAAATGCCAGCCTTTCCAAAACTCAGCAATGCCGATATTGATGCGATTTTTACTTATGTGAATTCGGAGAATAAGTAAGTCCAATCAAAAAATTATTTCACATTCTCAATTTGATCGTTGCGGATAAATAACACATCGACGGTCATGCGTTCGTCGATATACCCGCTGGCCACATTGGCTTGTACAAACCAATAGCCTTTTTGCTCTACCATGCGTACCACGATGCCATCCATAGCTGCATCGTCTTGTGCGTAAACACCGGTATTGAAACCCGCAACAATTGCTGTAAATGCAGCCGATTTAACGCCTGTGTTGTAAAATATCTTTTCTGTATTGAATTGAAAACTTGTGCGCACAAAATGCTTCGTGGTTGCAAAAACGCGTTCCTTATTGCCTTTTGAAAATGTATCCACCACTTGATAATCGGTTAAAGCATAACCACGCACAACAGAATCGAGTGCTTCGGGAGATTTTTCCTTAGTTTCGTTCGCATTTGCAGGCGTGTTTGCGGTGGGATTTTGCGCGGGGGCACGATTCAAAGAGTCTTGCGATTGAGCTTGCGGCGCATCGTTACAAGCCATGAAAAATAAAACGATGCAAAGTAGAGAGGTTATTTTCATGGTGTAAATATCTTGAAAAAGTATTATGTATTTTTCAACACATGAAAAACATCTTTGCAAGAAATAGTTGCCGCCAATTTTGTCAATTCCATTTTAGAATTATCTTTAATTCATGCTTTACGCCATTCTCAGACTTCTCTTTCGGATTACGTTCAAAATTTTCTTTCGCAAAGCGGTTATTCATCGCTTAGATAATATCCCGAAAGATGGCCCTTTGCTGATTTGTGCCAATCACCCAGGCGCATTTCTCGATCCGATTATTGTTGCAGTTTTGATGAATCGGCCCATTCATTTTCTGGCAAAAGGTGTAGTGTTTAAAACCAAATTTGCACAATGGTTGTTTCCGAAATTCAACATGATTCCGATTTACCGCAAACAAGACGATCCGTCGATGATGCACAAAAACAAGGAAACATTTGAGAAGTGTTACGAGCATTTAGGAAAAGGCGGCGCCATTATTATTTTCCCTGAAGGCATCAGCATCACCGAGCGAAAACTACGTCCCCTCAAAACCGGTGCAGCACGCATTGCGCTTGGCGCAGAAGAAGCATACGGATACGGCTTAGGTGTGAAAATCATCACCATTGGTTTGAATTACCAAGATCCGCATAGCTTCCGACAAGATGTTTTTGTGCATGTAGGCGAACCGATTGTAGCCAATGATTATGCCGAGTCGTGGAAAAAAGATTCGTATGTGGCGGCAGATGAATTGACGGAAGAAATCAGAAAACGCATGGAGATGCAAATCATCATCACCGAAAATGAAACATCGGACGAATTGGTGGCGCAGGTAGAGCGGTTGTACAAAGACAAATTAAAAGCGTTTCATGGTATTGATCCCAACGACAGCGTGAAAGATTTCAAAGCATCGCAACGCATTTCGCAAGTGGTGCATTGGTATTTAGAAAACGATCATGCGCGTGCCGGACGCATTGCCGATCATGTGCGAAGCTATTTCTGGAAATTGGATGCACTTGGTTTAAACGATGGCACTGTTGAGGTTGCCGAGAAAAAAAGTACGGTCTTTCAAAAAGGTTTAATGGATTTGTTTGTAGCGATTGTAGGGTTTCCGGTGTTTGTCTATGGATTTATGCACAACTACCTTCCATTTGCCTTGGCGGCGTGGCTCTCAAAAAAAGTAGCCAAAGTGCGCGAATTTCGCGGGGCGGTTGCTGTGGCGGCGGGCATGTTTTTATTTCTCATCTGGCATTTGGTGCTTGGCATCTTGGCTTGGAAATTTACACATCACCTTGTGTTTACACTCCTCTACATCGCTTCGTGGATTCCGTCAGGTTTGCTTGCTTACCTCTGGTATCGCGTGGTTTGGCGTATGTCGCGGAAATGGTTGCTGCTTTCTATTTTCTCGAAAAGATCAACACTTGTTAACGAACTGGTACATCAACGCGCTTTATTGATTGCCGAATTTGAAACGGCTGCCGCCGAATTCCGCGCCGCTGAAGCCGCCGGAACAACGGGCACCACAACCAATCCATTGAACGAAGGAATTTAATTTTTCTTCGTTGTAGCAAGCGTTTCAGTCAAAACACGCCAGATGCTGGTGAGTGGAACATGTAACATTTTAGCTAAATCACGCGGCGTAAGATTTGGATTTTCATGCAATACCGAAGCAATTGTTCGCGATAAATACGAACCTTTTTCTTCATCCTGCACAAAACGTTCGCGCAATTCCTCGTACATTTCTTTTCCTAAAATTTCCGCAAATGGTTTGTTCGCATAAGTGTCGTTAAATTTCTCGACTAACGTTTGTAATAAATTGCGACGCTTTTCTTTTCGTTGTGTCCGCTTGATTTGACGTTTTTCTTTTCCTTTCAATTCACGCAGTTCCTCATACTCCAGTGCTTCGCCGCTAGCATCGTTTACGGCATTGGGGATCGCACCCACATGAACGCCTTCAATTGGTGGAATAAGCTGATCAAATGGATTCTCAAAAATTCCACCTTTTCCTTTGAGTTTTTTCAGTTTTGTAATTCCTTTAAATTCTAATTGAAAAGGCTTCAACGTTCCCGCAATAATATCCATCAATTCGTTTGCCGGTGTTTGCTGTTTTTCAAATTCCGCCATCATTTTCGGTACAGGCGCAAACGTTGTAAACGGCGAATCGTAGTAGAGGTATTCCGACAAATAATCATTCAAACTATGCGCCATAATCAATTCCGAATGATCCATTGCTGCCTCGCGAATAGCTTGATGTCCGGCCCGAAACATAGGCGTTCCGGCAACAGGCATTTTTGAGAAATCGGTGTAGCCAAAATGCTTCGCAGCCAAAATTTCCAAGGCACGCAAATCAGGAGAAGCCGTATTGTTTTTCAAAATCAACGTCTTCAAATTATGCACCATCTGCGAAATCACCGTGTCGTGTGTGTGGCTTTTGCTTTGAAAATAAGTATAGGCACACAACAAGCCCAACATCGGCGATTCAAATTTTGTTCGGGCAGCAAAATCAATCAATTCGCCCGTTAATTCCGTAGCGTTGTTTTGAAGTTTGTCGAGAAAAATATCAATGTATTTATTTGTGTTGTTGTGTCTTGAGAATTTTCTTTCCGACGATAAAAAAACACGCAGCGTACCAAATAAAGGCTTGTCGCCCAAGGTTAAAAAAACTTGTGTATGCCAATTGCCAAAAACATACATCGGAATTTGGCGCGGACTTTCGCCTTTGCAATCCAAGATATAAAGCCCAACGGGCAATTCGGCATTAAACGCCAACCAACCATCTGCATTGTTTACGGCTATTGTTCCTGTTTTACCAAAATCAACCAAGGTCTTTCCTGTTTGATCGAGTAACCGGAATGCGTTTGCAAAATCATTTTCCCAAGCAGGTTTAAATTCTTCAAATTTTTCTTTTGATGGAAAACGAAGAAACACAAAGAGCGAATTTTTTTCTTGCTGCTTAAACGGAGCACATGTTGATTCGCAACTATACTTCTCCGCCGCTTCGATGTAATACGGATGCGATGATTTATACGAATCGAATTTTTCGTCTTGCAAAGGCGCAGAGGAATACAATTCGGGCATATCAATGATACGCGCCTTGCTCCATTCTTTTGTGCTTGGACCTTTGCGGATGATGATGTAGGTATCTTCGGTCAGCGAAATGGCCGTATCGGAAACTTGTCCGTTCAATTCAACACGAATGGTATAAATACCGCGCGGTAATTTTTCTTTCACGGGCTCGGCAATGCCGCCCGAATACACACGCTCATTAAATGCACTAAACACATTGACCGCAATCGCAAACCGATAATCCGAACTGCTCGCGATGTTGAGGAAATATTTTTCTTCAGAAGCTGACATGGAATTCTTCGTTTTGTGTGAGTGGAATTTCAATCAAACATGTTTTCGACGATGGCTTATCCATCAGCATAAACTTTTTTTGTCGCGGAAGATTGAGCGAAACCGTAGGTTGGATGGTTGGCGAAAATTTTGCCATCTCGTCGCTATTTCCATCAAGCAAAAAAACAGGCCCTTGTGTTTCAGGTAAAAATTGAATCGTACACGAACACGTTCCGCCATTCACGTTTGTAACGTTAAACACAATCGGTTTTGCTATGGAGTGCGGTGCATGAACAATTTGTGGCGTTTGTTTCAGGTTATGTTTTTCTGCTTCGATGCGGGTATTGAGTTCTAAATAAGCACCAAGCGAATCGCCCGTAATCACCCCATCTTTATTGGCCGCCGCACCCGAAAGGCCGTTGATTAAAACCGTTGTGAAAATGCCTTCCACTTCATTGGCCTCGTTGGTTACTTCAAAAGCCTGATCGCCATACTGGGCGGCAAACGCTTTGAACCAACTGACTTTACGTGCAAATTGCCCAGGAAAATTATCGGGCGTAATTTCGCTCACCGCAGGTACAGCGCGCCATTCGCGCACACGGCAGCAATCTGCGATGTAAACAATTTCTTGAAAAACTCCTGTATCGTTAAAGACTTGTTCGTGGTTGCTCACAGAAACCGCTGCTCCTCCCCGCTTCTTCGACCAGTTGGCCATGCACAACGCAACATTAACCTTATTGGCTTCTTCGGCCATGCCATGCCCTGCAAAATAAAAATACAAGCGGCGGCCCGATTTCTTTTTGCTTGCGAGTGCTTTGTCAAGTACCTCTTGCAATTTATCGTCAATCTCAACCGTATTGGGTTTAAGCGGATCGAGCGTAGAAAAAAGATCTACAACTTGCTCTTTAGGCACATCGCCACCATGCGCATCTAAAACCCATTCTTTGAATTTTTTCGCATCGCGTATGGGGCCATTGAGCGTTCGCAAACCGCCATCAGGCTTGTAATGATCAATGCCAATGATCAACGCATAATCTTCTTCCATAACGGAACAGCTGATTAGAAAAAACTAGTCGATTATTGTTGCAAGATGTACTGAATACTTGGAATGGTAAACTTGACATCATCGTCAAAATCGCCATGCTTGTACGATTGCGAGCGCATACCATCGCCACCGCCAATATCGTCAGAAAACACAATACGATTTTTGCCTGATTCGTAAATAAATTGATGCACTTCCGTCAAAATTTTCTGTTCGGTTTCATCGCCAATAGCGTTGTAGGGTTCTTCACCATTGATGTGGCGATCTAAGCCAAGAATATACGCATCAAACGATTTTCCTTCATCTTCCAAAATTCCAGAAACAAGGTAGAGCAAGGAATGCGGATAAAAATACCAAAGCAATTTATCTTTTGTTTCAAGCTCATCTTTCATGGTAAAGATGCGCAAGCCCGAGAACCGTTCTGGTTTGGTAACAATTTCGGCATGGAATAAGTCGATGCGGCATGCCGGTGCCATCAATAAAATATTGCCGAATGTGAGTTGCGGAAAATCTTTTGCTGCGGCTTTGAGCATGTTGCAGATGGCGATGGATCCGGCGCTATGGCCAACAAGATCAATGCGTGTCGTTGGATTTGCCGATTTAAAGGCAGCCAATTTTTCGAGGAAATAGCGTCCTGCATGACGACCAAGCGGGGTGGCATTTGGCGGGTGGGGCATCCACATTTTCTCCGCTTTCAGTTTCATGCCATTCCAAACAAATGCGCCGAAATCGGCGATGTAAACATGGCGCAAAATTTCTTCAACAATGGTTGGGATAAAATTATGATCGCGTTTGTTGAGGTAACGTTTAATCACTTTCAACGCAATCTGTACCGCTTCTTTGATAAAACTCGCCAACGTAATCAATCCGCGCCCTTGCACACCATTTTGATCTGTGCCCGAACTATTCGGAAGTGCAATGGGACTGCTTTGAATCGCATATTCGTATTCCGCTTCATTTTCATTCACCGTCAATTCAATATCACGTTCCAAATCGCGTTCGAGCGAAAGTTCATCGGCCAGTTCTTCGGCAGGCGACATGCCACGACCAGCGGCCACAACAAAAGGCGTTGCACGCTCGTAATGCGCAAACGGATTGGGCTTGGCCAATTCTGCTTCAATCTCTTCATTGGTCATTTCGACACCCGTTCCGCGCCCCATGGCAAGATCAAAACCAAGGCGTTTGCCTACTTTTTTAATGATGAGTTGCATCAGCTTCTCAAACAAAGCCGTGTCTTTGATTTTATCCAAATTGGTTAGAATCGTTTCCATCAATCCTGTTTCCCATACAAAACAGGCTGGTGTAACGCCTATGGCTTCAAAATGTTTTTGCATTTTATCTGCACTTTCCAGCCCATTCTTTTCATTGATTAAACCGCCATGAAAATAAATAGCAATTTTTTGAGGTTGCTCGGCTTGCCATTTTGCAAACATCGCATCCAAGTGTTCCGGTAAGGTTTGATAATCGCCAGATTTTTTAAAGGTGCCGTTTGGGCCAACATTGACCACGTAATCGTTGCGTTCCATAAGTGTAGAGGTTTATATTTTGTACAAGTCTAAGATAAATTAGAGTGCAAGGCAAGTACTCATTTCGATTATTTACAGAAGTCTTCTTAACGCGAAATCTATCTTTTAGTGCTGATTGTGAATTATTTAAACCAAACAACTGCTACTCTTTTGACATCATTAAAATTCGAGCAAACGCATACTTAGATGTCTTGATAAAGCATTGATTAAATCGCAAAAGGAAATTGAAGCTTCATTTCATTTACTTCGTAAAAGCAAGAATCCCTAACCAGCCGAAAATGAACAAGTCCCGCGAAAAGCGGGACCTGTTCTGTGAGTTAAAGCGGAGAAAGAGGGATTAACTCCGTTGATCCCTATACGCCCATCCTGAAATTACAGAACACGCCACTATCGTGTCGCTTTCATTTCCACCCGGCTCCGTCAAAATGCAAAAAGCATTCTGCCTGAGCCGGATGAAAATGAACAAGTCCCGCGAAAAGCGGGACCTGTTCTGTGAGTTAAAGCGGAGAAAGAGGGATTCGAACCCCCGGAAGTGTTACCTTCAACAGTTTTCAAGACTGCCGCAATCGACCACTCTGCCATTTCTCCGAGGGCAAAATTAACAAAGAGATTTTATTCTGGAAGTGAATTGAAAAATAAAATGTTTCTTTTTCTTTTTATTCTTCTATTTCACTCATTATCAGTCGCTAGCAAAGCCTATTCCATGAAAAATATTTTCATAAACTCCTGCTTACACGCATTTTTGCGCATTTTTCGCCCAAAGAAATCGGTACTTTTGCTTGTGATTCGTTTCAATTGCTTGCTTTTCAGATGGCCTCAGATCAGTTTCTTGCTGTTCTTGCTTTCCTTCTCGTCATCCGTTTTGGGGCAAGTCGATTCGCTTTCGCCCTTGGATGTTGTTGGTCGCTATATTTCTCTAGCCGGATTTCCAAACAAAGCCCCTTATTTCTGCTGCGAACTGGCTGCCGAATCGCGAAGCGATTCGACCTTGGGCCAATTGCTCCCGAAAAATGTAAAACGTTCTACGCACCTGATTTCGCAAGATAGTACCCGCGCCATTGTTTCGGTTTGGTTGCGCGATTCCATGACCTCGCGCGATTTTTACCTGTACCTCGGTCACAACAAAACACGGTGGGTGATGATTTGCATTCGCTCATTAGTCTTGACCGATGCGGCCCGCGACGAAATTAAACGGCTCGACAGTGTTCCCATTCGCGAACGCGGAAAAATTTACAGCAAAAAAACAGGGCGCGACTGGAACTTTGAACGCAACAATACCTTGCTCTGGCTTGCCGCCGATACCGATCTGGTTCAACATTTCAGGCAAAATGAAAAAGCCTTTGAAGCCGCGCGGAAACAAATTGCCAAAGAAAAACTCATCGCTCCTGGCGATACCGTTTGTGCCAATGTGATGGTGCATAAAAAAATTGTCAAACAACTCGATCGTGCATTGATTCGCGAAGTAACAATGGATCGCGGCTATCCGGGAACGTTGTTGTTTGTGGTGGGTGGTATTGGCGACAATGCTGTTGGCTACATGTATCAACCCGATCCAACAAAATTGCCGCCTTGCAACACACGGTATTATATTTTAATTCGTCCACTCGGCAAGGGTTGGTATTTGTATAAAACAACCTGAGCAACGAAATCATTCGGCCAACGTCTTATCTGATATGAAATCTTTTTTTGCGGCTTTGCTATTTATCTGCTTCAGCCATTCCCTACAAGCCCGTGTTACCTGCGATTCGTTGCACAAACTCGTCAAACGTGGCGATTTTTTTTTGCTTGACGATGCCTTGCGTGGAAAACCGGCTTTGCGTGTTATGGATAGTTTGTTTTTTTCGGCCATTCGTTTTCAGGCGTTTAATTTGCTCGATTATGCGACTACCGATGCCCGCAAGGTATTGGGTGAACTGAAAGAGCCATTACCCGATTCAGCCTTGTTGCAATTGCACGAATTGATGGCCGAAAATGCCATGAAGCGTTACCGCTATTACGAAGCAAAAACATGGAACAATACCATCTTGCGCCGCTTCGCGTCGATTCTTACGCCCGAGCGCAAAGCAGAAATTGAAAACAATTTAGCCTTGGCGCAAGCCCTCGCGCACACCCTCCCGCAAGAAGTAAAACGCAAACAAACCTGCGAAATCACTTACACTTACGACAAAGCGGGATTGATGCGAGTACCGGTAAAATCGGCGGGCATACAATCCGATTTTGTATTTGATACGGGCGCGAATCTCTCCACCATTACGGCATCGCTTGCCAAATCGATGAAATTTAGAATGCTTCAAGGAACCGTAAATGTCAATACGTCGAGTGGCAATATCGTGAAAGCCAATCTTGCCGAAGCGGATTCCTTGGTGATGGGCGATCTGTTTTTTTACCATGTTGTGTTTTTAGTCTTGAGCGATGCTGATTTAAAATTTCTGGGTGGTTTGTATAAAATTGATGGTATTCTTGGCTATCCGGTTATTGCACAAGCGGGCACGGTTCATATTTTCCAAAATGGGCGCATGCGTTTTGACGAGGCGGTGGCGGCTGGTACGCGTTCCAATTTATCTTTGGCTGGTTATACGCCGATGCTTGAACTAACAATTGCAGACGAGCGCACAGCACTAGTATTTGATTCGGGTGCAGGTAAGTCGATGCTTGGTTCCGATTTCTCATATCGTCATGCCGATTTATGTGCGAAGGGGAAGCGGAAGGCCGTGCGTGTAGGCGGTGCGGGGGGTAGCCGCAAACTGAAAGCAATGGCCTTAAAAAATATCCCGTGGACAATCGGCAGCAAAACAGCCGCTTTTCAGTCTATTCTGGCGGCTCATCCACAAGCCAATCAACACGGGTACATAGGGCAAGATGTCATTAAAGCATCGACAGAGGTGATCATTGATTGGAAGAATATGCGGATGGAATTGCGTTGAATATTTTTTGTGCTGGTTTGTTTCTGAAATTTGTATGTTTCTAACTCGCTCCGCTCGTTTTTTTTAGACGTGAGACAAGAGACGAGAGACATGAGACTGGGTTGCCCTTCGGCATAGAGAGATGGGTTGGTATAATTCTATACAATCTCATGTCTCTCGTCTCTCGTCTCACGTCTCAAGTCTGCGCGGCTAGTGCGGGAAGAAAAACCTCACGTCTCAAGTCTGCGCGGCTAGTGCGGGAAGAAAAACCTCACGTCTCATGTCTGCGCGGCTAGTGCGGGAAGAAAAATCTCATGTCTCTTGTTACAAATCCTCAGGCATTGTGGTGGCGTTTTAAATTTCCCCCAAGGCTTTGTATTTATTCTTATTTTCGTTGCGCTTACAACACGATTCGTTTTCTTACAAAACCACATTCATCAAACACATTCAACGCATGGCGTTTAACGATTTATTCCGTAAAAAAACAGTTTCGCAAATTCTCGCACAAGTTGAGAAAGAAGGTAGCGACGGGCATGGCGGTTCGATGGCCAAACATTTGGGCGTTCGCGACTTAACAGCCTTAGGCATTGCGGCCATCATTGGTGCCGGAATTTTCACAACCATTGGTACAGCCAGTTTTGATGGCGGACCGGGTGTTATTTTCCTGTTCATCTTTACTGCTATTGCTTGCGGATTTGCAGCCTTTGCGTATGCCGAGTTTGCCTCGCTCCTACCCGTTTCGGGAAGTGCTTACACGTATTCGTATGTCGCTTTTGGCGAATTGTTTGCATGGATTATCGGCTGGGCCTTGATTATGGAATACGCCATTGGTAACGTAGCCGTTGCTTTGGGCTGGTCGGGCTATTTTACGAGTTTTCTCGAAAGTGGAGGCATTCATCTTCCACAATGGCTCACAACCGATTTTTTCTCGGCCTCGCGGGGTTTTGAAACGGCACAAGGATTACTCGCCGAATCGCATTCGCTTACTTCACTTGATGCCGGTTTGCTCGAAAACTGGTTAGCGTGGAAACATGCGCCACAAATTTTTGGCTTACGCATCATCATCGACGCTCCCGCGCTTTTAATTGTTGCCCTCATTACGGCCTTAGTTTACCGTGGCATTAAAGAATCGCGCAATGCAAGTAATTTGATGGTGGTCATTAAACTTGCTGTTATTCTTTTAGTTATTGCCGTAGGAATATTTTACGTCGATTCCGAAAATTGGGATCCATTTACACCCAACGGTATTCCGGGAATTTTAAAAGGTGTTTCCGCCGTATTCTTTGCCTACATCGGGTTCGATGCTATTTCTACCACTGCCGAAGAATGCAAAGACCCGCAACGCGATCTCCCGCGCGGCATGATGTGGGCCATCATCATTTGTACCATTCTCTATATTCTCATTGCACTCGTTTTGACGGGCATGGTGAGCTACACCGAATTGCAAGTTTCCGATCCACTCGCATTTGTCTTTGACCGATTAGATTTGAAATGGTTATCTGGCATTATTGCGGTCAGCGCCATTGTTGCTATGGCAAGTGTTTTACTCGTATTCCAACTTGGTCAGCCTCGTATTTGGATGAGCATGAGTCGCGATGGCTTGCTACCCAAACCATTTGCACGCATTCATCCGCGTTTCAAAACACCTTCCTTCTCAACCGTAATTACAGGTTTGCTCGTGTGTTCAGGTGTGGTGTTTTTGGATATGAAAACAGTAACCGATTTAACCAGTATCGGAACCTTGTTTGCTTTTGTGCTCGTGTGTGCCGGTGTCTTGCGCTTGCGTTCGTTGCCCGATGCGCCACAATCGAAATTCAAAACGCCTTACATCAATTCCCGCTTTATTATTCCAGCACTTTTTGTACTGGCTTGTATTTTGGTAAGCATGTACAACCTACCCAATGCGAAAGACTTTTTTAGTTCGCGCGACATCAATTCCGTTGAACTTGTTTCCGATTCGCTTGCTAAAAATCCGGCCACCAATCAAGCACTCCGAACCGCGCTTTCGGGACAAGTAAAACTGGCTGCTGAAGTATTTGATACAACAATTACTTCATCCTTACTCGGTCAACTTTCCGAAACACAATACCGCGATTTTGCATTGAGCCTTCCTGCAAATTCCGATGTGCGCAAAACAATGATTCATTCGGGCATGGGTGTATTTGCCGAAAATATTCCCATGTGGCTTTTTATACTCGTCAGCATCTGGATCGTGATCTCTTGCGTACGCATGAAACATTCACTCATTCCGGTTCTGGGCCTTGTTTCGTGTTTATACATGATGGTTCAAGTACCCTTCATCAGTTGGGTTGGCTTTACCATCTGGTTGATTATTGGCCTGTGTATTTATTTCGGATATGGACGCAAAAACAGTCGTTTAGGCTTGATGCAAAAAGAAAACGCTAACGTATGAACGGAAAAATTGCACTGATAACAGGCGCAACTGCCGGAATCGGAAAAGCTACTGCAGATATTTTTGCTTCGCATGGCTGGAACATCATCATTACCGGACGTAGAAAACTGCGTCTCGATGTAGCTGAACGTCAATTAAAAGAAAAATACGGCGTAGATGTGCTTTCGCTTTGCTTCGATGTTCGTCATAACGATGAAGTAAAAAAAGCAATTGATGCGCTTCCCGAAAAATGGCGCGCGATTGATGTCTTGGTTAACAATGCCGGACTGGCTGCGGGCCTCGGCCCTATTCAAGAAGGGGCACTCGATGATTGGGAACGCATGATTGATACGAATGTAAAAGGTTTATTGTATGTCAGTCGCGCCGTTTCGCCGCTTTTGATTGCACGAAAAAAAGGACACATCATCAACATTGGCTCCATTGCCGGAAAAGAAGTTTATCCAAACGGCAATGTGTATTGTGCGACCAAACATGCGGTAGATGCCTTGAGCAAAGGCATGCGTTTGGATTTATTGCAACATGGTGTTTGTGTAACACAAATTGCGCCGGGCATGGTTGAAACCGAATTTTCAATCGTGCGTTTTAAAGGCGACGAACAACGCGCCAAGCAAGTATATCAAGGCATGCAGCCACTCACTGCCGACGATATTGCCGAAACAATTTATTGGACAGCAACTCGTCCGGCGCATGTCAATATCAATGATCTTATAATTGTACCAGCTGCTCAGGGCAGTTCATCCCATGTCGTTCGTAAAGCATAAATTTCGTTTTCTCTTTTTAGCTCCACTCGTGCTGCTGTTTGCGTGTTCGGGGCGCGAGCAGGTAGATTTAATTGTACATCATGCGCGTGTTTATACGGTTGATGGCGGAAATGCCAAACTCGAAAGTTTTGCGGTGCGCGATGGAAAAATTGTGGCCGTTGGAACAAATGAGTCGATTGCAGCTATGTATAAAGCTTACAACGAACTGCATGCGGAAGGGAAAACAATTTTACCGGGATTGATTGATGCGCATTGTCATTTTTTAGCTTACGGAAAAGGAACACAAGAATGTGATCTGATGGGAACAAAATCGTTTGCCGAAATGATCGAGCGTGTGAAAAAATATGCGGCAACCAATAAACGTCCGTGGATCGTTGGTCGTGGCTGGGATCAAAACGACTGGGCGGATAAAACGTACCCTGATCGGGCCATGTTGGATTCGTTGTTTCCACGGATTCCGGTTTTGTTGAAACGTATTGATGGACATGCGGCGTTGGCCAATGGCGAAGCGTTACGACGGGCCAAGGTTACAGATTCATTGCGGGTAACGGGTGGCGAATTGTTGCGCCGTGAAGATGGTTCGTATTCGGGCATTTTGATTGACAATGGTGTTGAAGTGATCAATCGGGTGATTCCTGCGGCTGATGCGGCTTCTGTGCGGGAGGCGTTGTTGCGTGCGCAGCAAGATTGTTTCGCGCTTGGCATCACATCCATTACCGAAGCGGGTTTGATGAAATCGGATATTGATGCGATGGATGCCTTACAGCAAAAAGGCGATTTAAAAATGCGTATTTATGCCATGTTGAGTGATAGCGCACCAAATTATGCGTGGTATATGAAACAAGGTCCGTACAAAACAGATCGCCTGCATGTACGTTCGTTTAAATTTTATGGCGATGGTGCGTTGGGATCGCGCGGGGCTTGCTTGTTGCAGCCTTACAGCGATTTGCCCGATCATTCGGGCTTCTTCCTCGAATCGAAAAAACATTATGAGGAAAAATTTAAACTACTTGCCTCCAAAGGTTTTCAAATCAATACGCATTGCATCGGCGATTCGGCCAATCGTTTTTTCATGCAGTTGTACGGACAAATTTTATCGCAGTTGCCACGCACCGATACCACGCTTTCAGAAACCGATTTCCTCTCGAAATTTCGGTGGCGGATTGAGCATGCACAAGTTGTGAATCCGGCAGATTTGATTTTGTTTGAGCGTTGGAAAATCATTCCGTCTGTTCAACCCACACATGCCACCAGCGATATGTATTGGGCTGGCGCGCGGTTGGGCGAAGCAAGACTTGCACATGCTTATACATACAAGAGTTTGCTTGCGCGGGCGGGCGTGTTGCCACTTGGAACAGATTTTCCAGTAGAGCGTATTGAACCGATGAATACATTTTATGCGGCAGTAGCTCGACAAGATTTAAAAGGATTTCCTGAAAAAGGATTTCAGATGGGCGAAGCGCTATCGCGTTTGCAAACCTTGCGGGGCATGACCATTGACGGTGCTTACGCGGCTTTTGAAGAAAATGAAAAAGGAAGCCTCGAACCCGGAAAATTTGCCGACTTCGTCATTCTTGACAACGACCCAATGACTTGCGAAATTTCAAAAATACCAAGCATTAAAGTTCTGGCAACGTATTCAAACGGCGAACTTGTTTATAAAAAACCATGAAACAATTTCTGATTTCGTTTTTGCTATGTTCAACCCTTGCCCTTCATGCACGTTTACCCATGCGTGTTGCAGATGGTGGTGAGCCGGGTAAAAAGAATTATGCCATTACGTTTTCGGCATCTTCCCTCATTTCATTCAATAGCGTTGATTTGCGCCACAGTTTACCAGCGCGTCCACGTTTTGGAATGGGTGGTGCAATGCGGTTTAGCATTTTTATTTCGGAGTCTTTTCATTTGCAAACCGGATTAGAGGTCTTGAGTCAAGGATGTTCGTTTGAGACGTATTATTTTGCGCCAGGACATTCCACGTTGTTTGATCGGAGTTTTGGCTATGTGCATCGGTTGCGGACGTATGAATTGTATGTTCCGGTATTGTTTCGTTTGGGATTGGCGGGCAATTCTTCCAATTCGCCTAAAACGGTTTATGTTATTGGTGGCTGGTCGCCCAAATTAATTTTAGCGGCTTCTACCGATATTCGTAGTGCAGGAAATGGCCAAGGCATTTGGGGGGGCACAACGGAATTGGAATACGAAAATTATTTTTGGGGCAAACAAACGGGCAATGTCTTGATGGCCGGAATGGGTATGGAAGATCGCATGGGATTGAAAGAAAAATTTATTACCTACGAAATTAATTACCGTTACAATTTATCGCGGATTCGGTATCAAGGAAATTTCAATACGAATGATTTGATGATTAAAAATTCGTGCGTGAGCTTGAGCGTGGGCGTGCGGTTTTAAGTAAGTCATCATAAAAATTAACACATGCGTTTTTCTATACTGCTATGTTCGATTTTACTTTGTAATTGCAATACCCCTTCTCGAAGCAATCAACTGAAAGCTGATTCCATCATTACTAAGGTCAAGCAATTCGATACATCAACAAACAAAAATTACCATAGTGATTCGCTACTACGTATTTCTAAAGATTTGATTGCTGTATTAGGTCATCGCTTTACAATTACAGGTGATTTTGACGGTGATGGTAAACAGGAACAACTAGTTGAACATTTCTATAGTCGAATTACAAATCAAGAGACAAATAAATCGTATCTTAATTTGGATGATTACGACCTTCTTGTAAAATTAACTATCGATAAAAATCCATTCGTTTTTCTTCAATCGACAAATGATAAAATTGCGAAATTTAAGATTGATGCTAGTCCACAAATCTTTGGTATTTCTTATCTGAAGAATGAAGGCGATTTAAATAGTGACGGGATCGATGACGTTTCTTATGTCGTAGATTGGGCAGATTGGTCGAGTTTAAACACTTGTCATATCATTTCATATCGTAATCAGCACTGGGAAGAATTGTATGCATTTGATATATGGGACTGGCAAGTACCTAATACAGAAGAAAATTCTACGACAGGAATCAATACGTCTTCATTTTATGATAAATATTCAGATGGTTTGGTCAAAAAAATAGGTACGAATAAAATTCAGCTTATATACAGAAATGAAGAATCCTTAGAGGATACAATGGTCGTTGATTTATCAAAATAAAATAATCCTAAATCATTCCCGATAAAGAACAGGAGCGCATTGCACATATTTTTGTTGATTGGGCGTATTCATTTTCAATTTTATTTTTTGGCAATAACATAAGAGCAAATGCTCAAAACGTATTTGGTCCGAATCCGATAGTTCTAATTTTTTAAGTGAATACACCCAAAACGCAACACTTCCATCGGCATTGAAATAAACACGATTAAAGCCACGAATTTCGCCTTTTCGTTCAGTCGGCCAGACAAAATTGCTATCCGCAAGCAATTGACCAAATCCTTGTACGAATTTGGTGTACGCTTGAATGAATACCTCTTCGTTGGCAGCAAATACAGCATTGGAATCGCCCAAAGCAGGGGCATACACACTATCGAGTTGTGTAATGACGATATTTTTTGCGGGTGCTTGTTTGAAGGTTGAAATTTGTTGTGCGTTGGTGGTGAGCGCTAACGAGAAGGCAATAAAGAAAAAAAATTTAGTCATGACGAAAAATACGACGAATGCTTATACTATTTTATGCTGTTTGGTAAATGGTGTTATATTTTGATCAAGTGGTTATGCGTTGAGCTTCTATATAAAGTTAGTTACACTCCGCTGGATTTACAAATCCTGCGAAGTGTGATAAGCGTATTGCAGCGTTGAAGGAAAAGGCTTTGAGATTAAAAGATGAAAATGAAATCCTGCAAAGCCGGATATTAGACCGAGCCGTGGACGAAGTTCAAGTAAAACCCCAGTTGTCGGTATTGTGAAACGTAGCGTTAATGTTGTTGCACAAGTGATGAAAAACTGTCCATGTAGAACCTTATGAAGATGGTGAAGAAGCGTTTTTTGAAGGCCATAGCAAGACGGCTACGGTCAAAAAACGCAACGAAGTATGGTGCAAAAAGGCGCATAACAATTTCGCGGTTTCGGAACAAAGGATAAAATTTAAACAGCTTCTTAATGATTCCTAAAAAAATGCTTTTAGAACTAGCATAAAAGAAGTCGTTCTAAACTACTTTTTCGTAAATTTACAATAATGAAGAAATCCAAACAAAAAGAACTCTCGTTTATCATAGACAAATTGACAAACTCAATTGAAAATGCTATAACAGGAGAATTTTTTGCTACCACAATCACAAGATTGACAGGAGTCGATAAAAAACAAATAAACAAGTCAAAGTGGTCATTTGACTGGACAACAGAAATTTCAAACAAAAACCGAGAGGTTTATAAACTAACAACAGAAAACAATCCTCAAATCATTCAGGGCTTATTGAGTATTGAGGATAAGAATGATCATATTTTCATGCATTTAATAGAAAATTCATATTTCAATAAGGGTAAAAATAAAATATACTTGGGTGTGCCTGGTAATCTTATTGCTTTTGGATGTTCTATTTCATTTGAGAAAGGATATGATGGCTTTTTAGCTTTCGATGCAAAATCTACATTAATTAAGCATTATCAACAAACATTGCACGCAACACACTTCCGTGATCAACGCATGTATATTGAAACGGAAGCTGCGTTAAAACTTATCAATCAATACTTTAAAAAATAACAAAATGGCACTATTTAAAGAACCTAGAGCTGTTGACTTTTCAACCAAATCGTCTCCTTGGACGGAGCAAGAATTAATCGATTTTCGAAAGATCATGAATGATTTAAAAAGAAAAAAGAAAAAGAAAAAAAATCCTGCTAAGTAACACCTGTTTTCTTGGCGGGCATTTTTTTCTCTCAATGAATCTCCAAAATCACATATTTAACACCATTCATTTCCACCGCATCGCCCGTTTTCTTCCCCAGCAATTTTTCGCCAAGCGGCGACTGTGGCGATAACGCAAAAATCGTTTTGCCTTCCATACTAATTTTTCCAAGCGCAACACTTAAGTACAACATTCCTTTATCGGTTGTGATGAGGCTTCCCGCCCCCACCCGCTCGCCAACGCGCCCCACCCGCAATTGCTCCAACACATTTTTCTGCGTCCGCAATTCAGACAATTGCTTGCTCAGTTTCTCCTGCTCCAACTGCATCATGGCACGCGCCGTTTCATGCTTATCGCCCGCCGTACTTTTTGAATCGTTGGCCGCACCAACAATCAATTCCTCTAAACTCAACTCGTGCGCCTGAATTTTTTTATCCAAAATTTCCAAGCAAGCATGAAAAACGTTTGCCTTCACCATCTTATGCTTTTGGAAATTCCCATTGCTCAAAAATTTGCACAAAGATCTTCGCGATATTACGCGCATCGTCAATGCCACGGTGATGTGTTCCTTCCATCGTCAATTGCTCCATTTTCAACGCACCCGCCATACCAATCGGACGCTTCAATTTTTTAATCGTGCCGTATTGATGCTTTAAACTGATGTGATTTTTCAACCAATCCGTTTCCAAATGATGCATTTCGCAATCGTATTGCAATTGCATGCGATCGTAATTTCCCCACGAGCAAAGCACATACTCCGTTCCAAACAATGCCATCCAATCTTGAAAGGCCGCAACAACAGCGGGAAACAATTCCGCTTTATCGACCTGTCGTTGCGTAATCGTTGTTAATTCTTTACAGAAATCCGACAATTCTGGATAAACCGTAGGTTTTACAAACTGGCTAAATTCGCCGAGTATGGTCTTTTCAGGTCCAATACACACAGCACCAATTTCAATAATTTCATTCGGTTGCTTGTCGCGACTTTCCCAGCACGTTGCTTCTAAATCAAGTACAATGTAATTCATCTGTATTTTTTTAAAGTGTAAACTCATACACGCAAACGATTTGCGCAGTATAAAAACAAACTAGTCGATCGAAAGAAAACTACAACACAACCAACGTGGATGCCGCAGTAAAAAATCGTTTTTACTTCGGTTGTTGTCCTTGCATTTGTTGAATATACGCAGGCGATGTTTCAAAATTATACGTGGCTTCGCTAATCTGTACACCATCTTTGAAATAATACACACCACCCCAAGCATACACTTTTTTGGTGTACATCCAACCTTTATTACCAACCACAACCACGCGTTGTATCGTTGTGATATTACCCTCTTTTGATTGCTCTTCCGTCAACCCCTGCGGATATTTTTTTACGAGATCATTGATATACTCATCACTTCCCGCTTTGGGTTTGTCGGTTGGATTATTGTTTACCGCAACAGGATTAAGAATTTTATCAATCTCCGCAATTTTTTGTTTCGGGTAAAGCTCAATCGGTTTCACCATCAAGGCTTCCTGATAGGTTGCTTTTGCTGTTTTGTAATCTTTGGCAGCAAATTGCTTATCGGCTTTAACGATCAGGGCGTCGTATTTTTTATTTTTCTCCGCTTCAAATTTCTGATCTGCTAATAAGCGATCTATTTCCGTGATTTTGTCTTTCGGATATTGATCTGCAGGTTTTTGTTTTACCGCCGCTTGATACGTGAGTTTGGCTGCTGCATATTCTTTCAACCCAAACAAACTATCGCCTTTTTGCAAGAGTTCGCGGTAAGCACGGTCTTTTGCATTTTCGTTGGCGGCTGCATTTTCTAGACGAGCAATTTCGGCTAGTTTTTGTTTTGGATAAGCTTCGTTTGGTTTATAACCAAGCGCTTCATTGTAACCTGCTTTCGCCGCTTCGTAATCTTTGCTGTTGAATGCCAAATCTGCTTTGGCAATTGCATTGCTGTATTTTGCATCCAATTCGGCAGCCGAAGATGATTTGGCCATATTTTCATCGCACTTCGCAATCTGATCTTTCGGATATTGCTCTGCCGATTTTACAGCACTTGCTTCTTGATACGTTGTTTTTGCACCAGTCCAATCTTTCGCTGCAAACAGTTTGTCCGCTTTTGCAATCAAGTCGTTGTATTGTTTGTTGAGGGCATCTTGTGCCGCTTTATCGCCCAACAATTTCTCAATTTCAGCGAGTTTGTCTTTCGGATATTGCTCTGTTGGTTTCAATCCAGATGCTTCGGTGTATGCTGTTCGTGCAGCCACATAGTTTTTTGCCGTCATGGCTTGATCGCCACGCGCAATTGCATCGGTGTATTTTTTCTCTTGCTCGGCATTGGCTTGATCGGCTAATAATTTCTCGATTTCAGCCAGTTTGTCTTTCGGATATTGCTCGTTTGGTTTGATCGCTAATGCTTCGTTGTAAGCCGTTTTAGCAGCAGCGTATGTTTTTGCTGTCATCGCTTTATCGCCACGCGCAATCGCATCGTTATACTTTTTATCCATTGCTGCGGCATTCGCTTTATCGGCCATCAGCTTTTCTATTTCGGCTAATTTATCTTTTGGATATTGTTCCGTAGGCTTGAGTTTCGATGCCGAAGTGTAAGCCACTTTTGCCGCACCATAATCTTGTGTTCCAAAAGCCGCATCGCCTTGTGCAATCAAATCGGTGTATTGTTTATCCTTTTCCGCATTCTTCTGATCGGCCAATAAACGATCGCATTCCGCCATTTTATCTTTTGGATATTGCTCAGTCGCTTTCAAGGCAGAAGCCGAAGCATAAGCCGTTTTCGCAGTAGCGTAATTGGAAAGTCCAAACAAACTATCGCCTTTGGCAATCGCTGCTTTGTATTTGCGATCAAGTTCGGCAGCAGAGGTAATGGCCGCCAAGCGTTTTTTAATTTCTGCCAGTTGATCTTTCGGATATTTTTCGGTTGGCTTCAAACCACTGGCTTCGGTGTAAGCCGATTGTGCTGTTTCGTAATCCTGATTATTAAATGCACCATCACCTTTCGCAATCGCATTTTTGTACTTCTCGTCAATTTCTTTTGCATTCAAATCTTTCGCCAAATTTTCGTCGCAAAGTTTGATGCGATCTTTTGGATATTGTTCCGTTGATTTGAGGTTCGATGCTTGCTCGTACAAACCACGCGCACCTGCCCAATCTTTCGCGGTAAATTTCTGATCGGCTTGTGTGATCAAATCCTTGTATTGTTTGTTGAGTGCTTCAGTTCCCGCTTTTTCGGCCAATATCTTTTCAATCTCCGCCAGTTTGTCTTTCGGGTATTGTTCATTAGGACGAATAGCCAAGGCATCGGTGTAAGCGGCTTTTGCGGCCTCGTACGTTTTGGCCGTCATGGCTTTGTCGCCACGCGCAAGCGCATCTTGGTATTTTTTCTCTTGGTCGGCAAGCGATTTATCAGCGGCAATACTGGCATCGCATTTGGCAATTTGATCTTTCGGATATTGTTCACCAGCTTTGATGGCGAGGGCTTGCGTGTAAACACCTTTTGCACCGGCCCAATCTTTGCCTTCAAATTTCTGATCGGCCTGAGCGATTAAGTCTTGGTATTTTTTATCATTGGCCGCATTGGCTGCATCCGCAATATTTTTATCGCATTTCGCAATTTGATCTTTTGGATATTGTTCTGTCGCTTTCAATGCTGCGGCTTGCGTGTAAACACCTTTGGCACCGGCCCAATCCGAAGCATTGAATTTCTGATCGGCTTGCGAAATTAAATCTTGGTATTTTTTCTCTTGTGCATCGGCATTCGCTTTATCCAAAAGTAATTTCTCAATTTCCTTGAGTTTATCTTTCGGATATTTTTCTGTTGGTTTCAATCCACTTGCTTCAGTATAAGCCACTTTTGCAGAGGCATAATCTTTATCAGCAAATGCTTTATCGCCACGTGCAATCGCATCGTTGTATTTTTTATCCGTTTCAGCCGCAGCCGCATCTTTCGCCAGATTATCATCACAGGCTTTGATGCGGTCTTTCGGATACTGTTCTGTTGTTTTGAGTGCTGCTGCTTGCGTATAAATTGCTTTTGCACCCGCCCAATCCTTCGCCGTAAATTTCTGATCGGCTTGTGTGATCAACTCTTTGTATTGTTTGTCGAGTGCTTCAGCGTTGGCTTTGTCGGCTAGTAATTTTTCAATTTCAGCCAATTTATCCTTCGGATATTGCTCTGCCGATTTTAAACCCGTAGCTTCGGTATAGGCTGTTTTGGCCGAAGCATAATCTTTCGCCGTCATGGCTTTATCGCCACGCGCTATCGCATCTTTGTATTTTTTATCCAGTTCGGCAGACGCTTTTTCAGCATCCAAATTCTGATCGCATTTCGCAATCTGATCTTTCGGGTATTGCTCCGTAGCTTTTAAAGCCGAAGCTTGCGTATAAACACCTTTTGCGCCAGCCCAATTTTTCGCCGCGAATTTCTGATCGGCATCTTTGATCAAATCTTGATACTTTTTCTCATTTGCCGCAGCGTTGGCATCATCTGCAATCGCTTTATCGCATTTCGCAATTTGATCTTTCGGATATTGCTCAGCCGACTTGAGTGCGAGGGCTTGTGTATAAACACCTTTTGAACCTGCCCAATCTTTCGCCGCGAATTTCTGATCGGCATCTTTGATCAAGTCTTGGTATTTTTTCTCATTCGCTGCCGCGTTGGCATCATCTGCAATCGCTTTATCGCATTTCGCAATTTGATCTTTCGGATATTGTTCAGCCGACTTGATGGCAAGTGCTTGCGTGTAAACACCTTTTGCGCCCGCCCAATCTTTCGCTGCAAATTTCTGATCGGCTTGCGCAATCAAATCTTTGTATTTCTGTTCATTCGCTGCCGCGTTGGCCTCATCTGCAATGGCTTTATCGCATTTGGCAATTTGATCTTTCGGATATTGTTCAGCCGACTTGATGGCGAGGGCTTGCGTGTAAACACCTTTTGCTCCTGCCCAATCTTTCGCCGCAAATTTCTGATCGGCTTGCGTGATTAAATCTTTATACTTCTGTTCGTTGGCCGCAGCGTTGGCTGCATCTGCAACAGCTTTATCGCATTTGGCAATCTGATCTTTCGGATATTGCTCGGCAGGTTTGATACCTAATGCTTGCTGGTAAGTCGATTTTGCGCCCGCGTAATCTTTGCTGTTGAATTTCTGATCGGCCTGAGCGATGAGGTCTTTGTATTTCTGATCGTTGGCCGCAGCCGCACCTGCCGACGCCAATTTCTCGTCGCATTTCGCAATTTGATCTTTCGGATATTGCTGATCGGGCTTGATCGTTAAGGCTTCTTGGTAAGCAGCTTTTGCACCATTCCAATCCGAAGCATTAAATAATTTATCGGCACGATCAATCGCAGCATTGTACAAGCGTTCTTTTTCACGGGCTTGGCGCGCGAGTTCTTTCAAGCGTTCCAATTCCGAGCGCATTTGCTCGGCATACACTTTGTCGTAATCAAAATCGTCAACATCTGGAGCCGGATTGTAGGTAATACGTGCAATGGGTTTATTGAGAACAGAATAATCGAGGCCGGGATAGAGTTGAAAAATTTCGATCTCAACATCAAACTCACTGAACGGATTCGTTGCACGTTCGACAGGAATATTGCGGGTAGAAATCGCAAAACGTTTGGTAATGTACCCACTCTTGGTAACCGTAACAATGTATTCGCCATTGGCGGGAACACGAATTTTAAATTTTCCGTTTCGGTCAGTTGTTTGTGAAGCAATGGAACTACCATTTTGCAACAACGTAATGTTTGCTGCATCAACGGGAAGGTCTTTTTGTTTCTTTTCGTTGAACTCGGTTACTTTTCCACCAAAAACAAATTCAAAGTCCTGCGCGGATAATGAATATCCGATCAGAAAAAACAGCAACAAAAGCGTTGATCGCTTCGCCCACTGGTTCATTAATTTCACAAACATTCAGGTTTTAGGTATGGTTATTTGGATAAGGTAGCAAAGATCGTTCAAAATTTGCGAAATGGACGGAAAAATACGGCCAAATGTCAAAAAAATCCGATGACTTGCAAGGAACTAAATGCTGGGATTTCAATGAATAAATTGCAGAAAGATAAATTGTAAAGTATGAATTAAACAGTGTATAGATTAAATGACGCACAAGGCCCGCGCACAGATTTGAGATTTGACACAAGAGTCTTAAGACCGCACAGGCTCGCGCGCAATTGGTGAATTGGTGAATTGGTGAATTGGTGAATTGGTGAATCTCCCATTCTGTAATTCAACCAGTCTCATGTCTCATGTCTCTCGTCTCAAGTCTCTTGTTAAAAAAAACGAGCGAAGCGAGTTAGAAAAACCCCGAACTCCGTTCATCTCCTTTTCCACAAAAATTTCTATCATTGTTCTTATGCAAACACAAACGAGTTTTTGGGAGTACGACCGTTATTTTTCAGGTGTTGATGTTGTTGTAATTGGTAGCGGTATTGTAGGACTGACAACAGCTTTAACGTTAAAAGAACACGCACCACAGTTGAATATTGTGGTTACGGAGCGTGGTGCTTTGCCTTCGGGTGCGAGTACCAAAAATGCGGGATTTGCTTGTTTTGGAAGTGTATCGGAATTGTTGGATGATTTGCTTCAAAGTTCCGAAGCGGAAGTTTTTTCCTTAGTCGAAAAGCGGTATCGGGGATTATTGCGTTTGCGCGAACGGCTTGGCGATGCGGCTATTCAGTATGAATCGTTAGGCGGTTATGAACTTTTTGATGCGGAGGACGACTACCAAAAATGTGCAGCACAGCTTGTTCCTTTCAATGCGTTATTGGCAACGTATGCGGGATTGAAAAATGTGTACCGTGTTGCTGACGATCAACTTGCTGGGTTTGGGTTTCGTGGTGTCAAGCACCTCATACACAATGGCGCAGAAGGACAAATTGATACGGGTCGCATGATGGATGCGTTGATTGCGCGGGTACGCAGTGCGGGTGTACAAATTTTGAATGGATTAGACATTATACGCTTGCATTCGGAATCGAATATGCAGGTATTGGAAACCAACCAGGGGCATGTGATTCGGGCGTGTCGGGTGGTGATTTGTACCAATGGTTTTGCGCGTCAGTTTTTGTCCGAAGAGGATGTGAATCCAGCACGTGCTCAGGTTTTGATAACAGAACCAATCGCCGATTTGGCGGTGCGTGGCACTTTTCATTACGACCGTGGGTATTATTATTTTCGGAATGTGGGTAACCGAATTTTGCTGGGCGGAGGTCGTAATTTAGATTTTAGCGGGGAGCAAACGTCGGAACATGCAGTAACGGATTTGATTCAGGAAAAACTGAATGCGTTGTTGTGGGAGGTGATTTTGCCGAAGCGGGAGGTTGCGGTGGCGATGCGTTGGAGCGGAACGATGGGTGTTGGCGGCGTGAAACGTCCGATTGTGAAGCAGGTGCGCGCAGGCGTGTATGCGGCGGTGCGGATGGGCGGGATGGGCGTTGCCTTAGGTTCGCTCACGGGAGAAGAGGCGGCGGAGATGGTGTTGGAGGGCTTGTAGGGTTGAGGGCCTCCACTCCCGCAAAGCGCAATTCATTACCTTTGCAAACCGGAAACAGTAAACGCATTTATGATCAATCCCATCAGTCTTATGATTGTTGGAGCGCAGAAAGCTGGCACAACTTCGCTCAAACATTATCTTGGCGAGCATCCGCAGTTGTTTGCGCATCAGCAAAAAGAATTTAGTTTTTTTTCTGATGCAACAGAATATAAACAAGGTTTTGCTGTTGCAGAACGGAAATACTACCCATCAACTTCTTCCAAACAACTGCGCATTGCAAAAAATGCGCAACTCTATTCCCTTCCGAATGGACTAGAACGCCTACAAGAACACAATCCCAACTGCAAATTGGTACTGGTTCTTCGCAATCCGGTTGATCGCGCTTATTCTAGTTTTTTGATGGAACGTAATTATGGTTCTTTGCACTGTACGTTTGATGATATTGCTGCGCTGCGCCATACCCCCGTTTCGCTTGAAGAAGATTGGCGCTTTGAAATTTTGCTGGGTATGAGCATGTATGCCAAACATTTGGAACATATTTGGACGCTATTTCCAGAAACACAAACGCGCATTTTTTTATTTGAAGACCTTATCAAACAACCTACTCATATCTGTCGCGATTTATTTGAATGGATGGAAATTGATCCCTCTTTTCATCCACAGACCAACCGGAAGTACAACGAAACCAAGCAAGTTAAATCCAACACCTACTCGCGCCTCATTAAGAAAGTATTGCACAACGAAAATCCACTCAAAAAACTAGCGCGTACCATCCTTCCAACCCAAGCCGAACATAAAGTTGGTGAGCTGCTCTACAACGTCAATAAATCAAAACATAAACACCCCGAAATCAACACGCAAACACGCAAAGATTTAATTGCCTATTTTCGTCCATACAACGACCACCTGAGCCAACTCCTGAACCGCGACCTCAGCGCGTGGAACAACTAATTACGATGGACATAGAATACGATATTAAACCACAACGCAAGCTCAGTCTTGGTCTTCAGGAGCTAAACCGCCACCGCGAGTTGCTCTATTTTTTTACGTGGCGCGATATTAAAATCAAATACAAACAAACCTTACTCGGATTTGCTTGGGCCATTGTTCAACCACTCTTGCTCATGAGTGTGTTTGTGCTTTTTTTTCGTTCTGGTTTGCAAAAAGGAATGGATATTCCTTACACCGTTTTTGCATTTTCAGGATTGATGCTTTGGACTATTTTTTCGGCAGGGCTTTCCAACGCTGGAAACAGTATGGTAAACAATGCCAACATCATCAAGAAAATTTATTTTCCACGCTTAATCATTCCCATTTCTTCCATACTCGTTGCCCTCTTCGATTTTCTGATGACCATTCCGGTATTCATTGGCCTACTAGCGTGGGAAGGTGTTATGCCACGCGTGGAAGCCCTTTACGCACTACCACTCGGTATTTTGCTTACGCTTCTTGGAACTTTTGGGCCAGGTTGTTTGTTGGCGGCACTCAATGTCAAATTTCGCGATGTGCGTTACCTCATTCCTTTTTTTATTCAATTGTTGCTCTTTGTTTCGCCTGTTATTTATCCCGCAACATGGGTACACCATACTTGGCTCAAACACCTGTTGGCTGTCAATCCAATGCATGGCGCTTTGCAAGTTTTTCGCAGCGCATTTTCTACCGCACCAATTGATGTAACCGATTTGTGCATCAGTATTTTTTCTTCACTCTGTTTTCTTGTTGTCGGACTTTTATATTTCCGAAAAACCGAAGCTTATTTTGCTGATCTCGCATGAAACCCATCCTCGAAATACATCAGGTTTCAAAAACATTTCGGTTGCTTCACGAGCAGCAATCGTATCTGAATCTGCGCGATTCGATTGCGGGTTTATTTAAACCATCGAAAACAGAACGCGAACTCTTCCACGCTTTGCGCGAGGTGAGTTTCAGGGTCATGCCCGGCGATACGCTTGGCATCATCGGAAAAAATGGTGCGGGGAAATCAACACTTTTAAAAGTGCTGTCGAAAATTACGCCACCGACTGCCGGAAAAATCACGGTTCGTGGACGCATTGCGAGTTTGCTCGAGGTTGGTACCGGATTCCACGGCGAATTATCGGGCCGCGAAAATATCTTCTTCAACGGATCAATCCTTGGCATGAAACGCGAAGAAATAAAAAAACACTTCGATGCCATTGTTGATTTTTCTGGAACAGAAAAATTTCTGGATACACCACTCAAACATTATTCAAGTGGTATGCAATTGCGGCTCGCCTTTGCTGTTGCGGCTTTCCTCGAACCTGAAATTTTAATCATCGACGAAGTATTGGCGGTTGGCGATGCTGAATTTCAAAACCGATGCCTCGGAAAAATGGAAGAAGTGAGCAAAAGCGGTCGTACCATTTTGTTTGTCAGCCATAATTTAAAAGCCGTTCAAACGCTCTGCAAACGCGCCATTCTGCTCGAACGCGGTCAAGTAAAAATGGATACCGAACAAGTCAGCGAAGCCATACGACTCTACCTCAGTTCGGGAAGTTCTGAATCGCGACAACGTTGGCTTGCAACCGACACGCATTACAACGATCCAAATTTTGCCCCAAAAAGTTTATCCATCGTAGATGCAAACGGACACCTTGTTGAGCAAGCCTTACAAAACCGCGAAGCCTATTTTGTGCGCATCGAAGCCGAAATTCAAGAACCCAATTCAGCCCTTACCGTTGGTTATGCGATTTATTCGGAAGATGGTTTGCTGATTTACAGTTCTTATCAGAATGATTGTGCAACAGGAACCGTTGATCTTTTGCAAGCTGGAACCTATACGTTTACGGCTCCCATTCCTTCAAGCATTTTAAATGAAGGCGATTACCGCATCGAATTGCTGGCTAGTTTGCATTACATCCGCTGGATTTGTGAACCCGGAAAAGATGTCCCTACGATCAATATTACCATGAATGATTTGCCAACGGATTCTCCGTTTTGGATGAGTAAACGTCCCGGAATTCTTGCACCAGCTCTTCCTTGGAAAATTGTGCCCCAAAACAGTTGATTGCTAATAAAACACCTATGCTTAAAAGTACGCACAAAGAATTTTTGTTGGATTGTATGCCGTCGTTTTTACGCAACCTGTTTATCAAACGACGGGAACGCATTCGCGATGCATTTCTTGAGCAATGGCAACAAGCAGGAAGCAGCATACCGCCACCGCACCAATACAAACAAGCAGTTATTGAAGCCTATCAGCGTGCTGCTGGTTTAGACGTATTGGTTGAAACCGGAACGTTTATGGGGCACATGGTTGAAGCGCAGCGACGCAATTTCAAACAGATCCATTCTATCGAGATCAGTGAAAAATTGTGGGCTGATGTGGTCAAACGTTTTGAACAATACAAACACATCCATCTCCACCTCGGCGATAGTTCGCACCGTCTTCCTGAAATTGTAGCTCAACTCGAATGTCCTGCACTTTTTTGGCTCGATGGGCATTATTCTGCCGGAGAAACAGGCAAAGGTGAAACCGAATGTCCCATTTTTGCTGAGCTGGATGCTATTTTCAATGATGCTCCTCATGACCACATCATCCTCATCGACGATGCACGCTGCTTTGTGGGAGAACATGATTACCCAACAATCGACGAATTAAAAGCATACCTGTCGCAAAAGAATACGAATTTTGAATGTACCGTCAAAAATGATCTGATCCGAATTGTTCCATCCAATTTTCATGATCGCGCTTTGGCCATGCGCTAATCAGGTATGGCCTCATTCGTTGTGTACATACTGCTATTTTTGTAAACCATGATTCTTGTCAAAATCCGTGGTGGGTTAAGTAACCAACTTTTTCAATATGCCTGCGCACGTGCCCTCGCGCACAGGCAAAACACACACGTGGTCATCGACCGCACGTGGTTTGATAAACTTCCTGATGATGTAACGCCACGTCTTTTCGATCTTGCACAGTTTAACATTGATGCAACGTATGCTTCTACTTGGGAATTGATCGGAACAAACGGTGTGCGCAACACATCCTTACTTCAATTGCCTGTTGCGCTTTGGCGAAAAATCAATCCCCGTTGGCATTATTTTGAAGAAAAAGAATTTGCCTTTGATCCGCGTGTGCTTCAATTGCCCGATCAAACCTGTCTATACGGCTACTGGTGTTCCGAAAAATATTTTGACGATTGTGCCGAAATGATTCGCGATGAATTTCAGGTTCGCAAAGCGCCCGATCACATCAATCAACAATGGATTACCCAAATGCAGGATTGTACGTCAGTAGCGGTACACATTCGTCGCGGCGATTATGCCAGTAATCCACTTTACACCAAAATTCACGGACTTTGTTCGCCCGCATATTATGCTGCTGCGGTTAAGAGTATTGCTTCAAAATATCCAGACGCTCATTTATTTATTTTTTCCGACGATCCTGCTTGGGTTGCTGCAAACATGACGTTTGAATTGCCGCATGTATTGATTACCCATAACCGCGACGAAAATAATTTTGAGGACTTACGCCTGATGATGCATTGCAAACATCACATCATCGCCAACAGTGGTTTTAGTTGGTGGGGCGCATGGCTGGCCAAACAGCACGACAAAACAGTAATTGCGCCCAAAAAGTGGTTTAACGAGGCGAAAAACGATACCCGCGATCTTTATCCAACTACTTGGATCACGCTCTAGGCAATACATCCGCTTTATGTGTTGCAACGTATATTCGTATATTTGCAAGGCATGTTCAAGGAAATCCAGCTTCTTACATTCGATCAGCAACTCGATCCTTCGTTTGGGGTAGATAAATTCATTCATTCGCAACACAACGTTCCGTTTGAAATTAGACGCATTTACTGGACATATCAAACACCACCCGAAGTTATTCGCGGGCATCATGCGCATAAACGACTCGAACAAGTTTTGGTTGCTATACACGGAAACATCGTTGTTCATACCGAATTTCCGCATGGGAAGAAGCAATCCACTACACTCCATCGTTCTGATGTGGGTTTATTTATTCCCACACACTGTTGGCATACACTCGAATTTTCGGCAGATGCGGTTTTGATGGTCATGGCCTCGCAAGAATATGAAGCGGACGAATATGTACGCGATTATAACGTTTTTTTAACGGGTGCATTTTAACCGATTTCTTATATTCGTCGGGAATATGCAGAACGACATTAAAGTCATTTCATTTGGTCAGATTGGAGATGCGGCAATCGGGTATATTTCCGTTGCACAAACACAAGAAAAAATCCCCTTCGCAATACGTCGCGTTTATTGGACGTACCATACGCCAACCGAAGTAATTCGCGGGCATCATGCACATACTCGACTCGAACAAGTTTTGATTGCTATTCATGGAAGGATTACGGTGCATACCGAATTTCCTGACGGACGCAAACAAACTACCCTACTCGATTCGCCCGAAATGGGTTTATACATTCCACCACAATGCTGGCGTACGATTGAATTTTCGGAAGGTGCGGTATTGATGGCAATTGTCTCGCATGAATACGAAGCCGCCGAATATATTCGCGATTACCAAGTGTTTTTAAACAACAAGGCATAATGGCTGTTCACATTCATCCTACGGCGCTCGTCAATTCCAAAAAAATTGGTGATGATACCCGCATTTGGGCATTTGTCAATATCCTGGAACATGCCGAAATTGGTGGTGCTTGTAATATCTGTGACCATTGCTTTATCGAAAATAATGTAACCATTGGTAACCGCGTAACCATCAAAACAAATGTTTCGCTTTGGGACGGTGTGCGTATTGCGGATGATGTTTTTGTTGGACCAGCAGTTGTGTTTTCAAATGATTTGCGCCCACGTAGCAAAAATTACAAACCTGTTGTTGAAACGCATTTGCAGCAAGGTTGCTCGATCGGTGCAGGATCTATTTTACTAGCGGGTATCCGCATTGGAAAATATGCCATGACGGGTATTGGAAGTGTTGTTACACGCGATGTGCCCGACTACGCACTCGTGTATGGTAATCCTGCTCGTCAACACGGCTGGGTTGATGAATCTGGCGAAAAACTAACGGCTGATGGAAATGGGTTTTGGAACTCGCCATCCGGCATCAAATTTCGCGAAACCATAAACGGCTTAGAACGCGTATGAATCACACACCAGTTCCATTCCTCGATTTCACACCCATGAACGAGCGGGTGCGCGAAAAAATGTTTGCCGCATTTCAACGCGTATATGATAGCAATTGGTTTATTCTTGGAAAAGAAGTAGATGCTTTTGAAACCGAATTTGCACGTTTTACACAAACCACGTATGCGATTGGAACAGGTAACGGACTCGATGCGCTCTACCTTTCGCTCAAAGCCATTGGCATTCAACCGGGCAATGAAGTTATTGTTCCGGCCAACACATACATTGCAACAGCACTTGCGGTAACGTATGCGGGCGCAACCCCTGTTATGTGCGAACCTGACGCGCAAACATGGAACATCGATCCTAAAAAAGTTGAAGCGTGTATCACGCCAAAAACAAAAGCCATCATGCCTGTTCATTTATATGGACAAGCCTGTGAGCTAGATGCCATCATGCACATTGCCAAGGCGCATAACCTTTATGTGATTGAAGATAATGCACAAGCACAAGGCGCCACGTGGAATGGAAAACCCACTGGAAGTTTCGGCGATTTAGCAGCAACGAGTTTTTACCCAAGCAAAAATATCGGGGCGTATGGCGATGGCGGAGCGATTACAACTTCGTCTGAAACATTTGCCAAACAGGTGCGTCTTTTACGCAATTACGGTTCTGAGAAAAAATACCACAACGAAATACAAGGTATCAATTCGCGGCTAGACGAAATGCAAGCGGCTTTTTTGCGGATAAAACTTGAAGCGCTCGAAGCATGGAATCGCGAACGGGTACATATTGCGAATCGGTACACACAAAACTTAGCCGATATTCAACATATTCAATTGCCGCAGGTTGCTGTTGGTGCAAGTGCTGTTTGGCATGTTTATGTAATCCTGACAAGCCAACGCGAAAAATTGATGGCTTATTTGCAAGATCGAAACATCAGCACCATGATTCATTATCCCATTCCGATGCACTTGCAAAAAGCATACGCGGGACTTGGATTCAAAAAAGGAGCATTCCCAATCACCGAACACATTGCCGACTCGTGTTTGAGTCTTCCGCTCTATCCGGGCATGACCGACGCGCAGGTGGATTTAGTTTGCGAACATCTTGTTACATTTTTCAGGAATGCCTGAACATCCACTCGTTACGGTATTTGTCCTGTGTTACAACACAGGAAACTATGTCTGCGAAGCCTTAGCGTGTTTGCGTAAACAAACCTATGCGAACTTACAAATTCTGATTTGCGATGATGCGTCTTCGGATAATTCGGTTGCGTTGATTTCGGACTGGTTGCAACAACATGCATATCCTGCGCAATTGATCCGCAACAAAAAAAATCTGGGTTTAACCGCTGTTTTTAATCTGTTACTGAAAGAAGCCAAAGGCGAATACATTACGTGGCTTTCTGATGATAAATGGGCTGATGATCGTGTTGCAAAATGCGTTACGGCTTTTCAAGCATTGCCCGATTCGGTTGGTGTTTTATTTGGCAACATGACCATCATTGATGCACAAAGCAAACGCGGCGATTTGCGATCTCCGCAACAAACGTTACTGTGGTTGCAACATCCCGAAGCAAATCGCTTGCAATGCGCAGCAGAAGAACAGGTAATTCTAGATGGTGCGTGGGTGCAACAAGTGCTGTTTTGGAAATGTTTTGTTCCTGCGCCTTCGGTAACCGTGCGCGCAAGCATCTATACGCGTGCAGGCAAGTACGACGAATCGATTGCAATTGAAGATTTAGATTGTTGGTTGCGCACAGCTTCGCATTTCGATTTTTGTTATTGGAATACGGAGCTTGCAGAGTATCGCTTGCATGAATCGAATTTCAGTTCGGGCAAAAGTGATCGTTACTTGATTGCACTTGCCGCAATTTTAGAAAAACACCAAAACCTCGCAAAAGGCTTGGCTGTTGCTGCCATGCACCGACACATTCGGGAAGAGGCGTACCGCGTTATGCATAATTTACTGAATGCCGGAATGCGTAAACAAGCGCAACAGGTTTTTCAGCAATACTATCTGCCTCACCGTCAGGGAACTTGGACGGAACAAAAAGAAACTTTAAAAATTAGATTGCGTTTTTTGCGATCTTTCGTCGGTTTATGACTGCACTGAGTATCATCATGCCGACTGTGCGCCGTGGAGAATTGCTCTACAGCGTGTTGCGTCCTGCGCTAAAAGCTACGAAGGCGATTGGTGCTGAGTTTATTTTGGTCAACGATAAAAAAGATTCGGATTTGGTATTGCCGGAAGAATTTTCGGGTATTCAGGTGAGCAACAGTTCGGGATCGGGAGCAGCAGCAGCGCGTAATCATGGTGCTTCGTTGGCGCAAGGCAAATTGTTGTTGTTCATTGACGATGATATTCAGATTGAGCCGCAGCATTTGCAGTTGACGTTAGCACTTCATGAAACGCATGCCAATTCGTGTTTTAATCTGAATTGGAAATATCCCGATGAGGTGATGGGTTATTGCAGAAGTATTGCCTTTGGTCGTTTTTTAATTCATACCGGATTGATCGATTACCGCGGTTGGGTTCCGCATCTTCCGTGGCGAAGCGATGCGATTTTTGAGGCCGATCGGTTGGCGGCATTTTATTTTTCGATTGAAGCGGAGGCATTTCGTGCGGCGGGGGGATTCAACATTGCATTTACACGCCAAGCGGTTGAAGACGATGAATTTTCGTTTCGTCTGCGCGAACGGGGCATGCGTCTCTATATTGAACCACGGTACTTCGTACTGCACAACGAATTGGATAAAATTGATTTGTACAGCCGTTTGAATCGCCTAAAAACAGGGGCTTTCAACAAACGTCAAGCGCATGAAATGGGTTTACCTGGGTACGAAACGACATACAGTACATTCAAAAAAATAGTTTATCCAATTTGCTCCGCATTGAAATCGGTCTTGCTTTTTCATGCCGCGTTTTTTTCAAAATTTCGCTTGCTCGATTTTGCCTACCGAAAAGTGGTGCATGTCTTAATTGGTACTGCTATTTATGAAGGATATTACCGCCGCGATGCGGAAGTCTTTGTTCGGTAATTCGCTGCTGCATTATTGTTATTTTTGAGCGTTATGCCCGACGAAAAATCTACCCGTTCCATTCTGATTTTTTCACAAAACAGTTTCCGCGATCCGTTGTTTTACGGAACCGTGATTGTGTATTTGAAAGCAATCAATCAGCCTAAACGGTATGCATTTCATGTCATCAGTTACGAGCAACCAGAATTTGTACGGAGTGCTGAAGAGGAAAAACAACTTGACGAAGAACTTGCAACCTATGGCATTTACCGTTATCCGCTAACTTGGGGCGCGGGAAGCTTGGTGCGTAAGCTGCGCGAATTGTTTCAAGGATTTTTTCTCGCGCGGCGCATTGCCAAACAATACAACTGCAATTCGATTTTTGCCTTGGCCAATATCGCAGGAGCATTCTCGTACATCATTTCCAAATTCACCGGACTCAAGTGCATTGTCTTTACATACGAGCCGCACAGCGAGTTTATGCGCGATTGTGGTGTTTGGAGTGAGAAAAGCTTGAAATACAAATTACTGCATTACCTCGAACGTAAAATGGGTGTTGGTTCTGCTTATATCGCAACAGGTACAACGCACATGGTTGAGCGGTTGAAAGAATGGAAATCGCGCGCTAAAGTGTATCGCGTTCCGTCGTGCATTGACGAAAATCTATTTGTCTTTCATCCCGAAAAGCGTACAGCTATTCGGCAGCAGTTAAACATCGGCGAACGTCCCGTATTTATCTATGCCGGAAAATTTGGCGATTTATACTACAAGGAAGAAATTGCTTTTTTGTGCGCGGGTATTCAGAAACTGTATGCTGATGCTTTCTTTATCATCTTAACGCCTAATCCGCACAACGAAATTGAAGCCATGTTTCGCAAAGCCGAAATTGCGGCAACGGATGTTTGGATTGGTCGTTGTCAGTTGCAAGAAATGCCGCACTGGCTTTCGGCGGCGGATATGGGCATTGTGGCTGTTCCGCCACTTCCTTCACAAAAATTTCGTTCTCCCATCAAAGTTGGCGAATACTTGGCTTGCGGCTTGCCATACCTTGTTTGTAAAGGTGTTTCGGAAGATGATCGTTGGGCAACAAAATACAACGTGGGTGTCGTTTTGAATGATTTTACACCAGAAGCAATCCTCAACAACCGCGAACAAATTGACCAGTTGTTGCAAACGCCTAAAACTGATTTACGTGCGCGCTGCCGCGAAACGGGCATTGCTTACCGCAGCAAAAAAATTGCCGTTCAGGCCTTCAGCGAAATTTTTAACGAATTGTATCCGCAAGCATGAATCCATTGGTAAGCATCGTTGTACCCGCATACAATGCAGCACTATGGATTGCCGAGACCATACGCGCTGTTCAAGCACAAACCTATCAAAACTGGGAATTGTTGGTGGTTGACGACGGCTCTACGGATGATACTGCAAACGTAGTCCAAGCATTTTTAACCGATTCGCGTGTGAGCCTGATTCGACAAAAAAACGCAGGCGTTTCGCAAGCGCGTAATGCAGGAATAACGCAAGCGCGTGGAGCCTACATCGCCTTCCTCGATGCCGATGATTGGTGGCTTCCCACGAATCTCGAACGAAAAGTTGCCGTGCTGAATTTGCCAGAAATTGATTTTGTCTTTTGCGATATGCTGCGCTTCTTTGAACGTTCGCAAACATATTCCAAGTCTGAAAACGGAAGTGATGAAAACATGCTAGAACATTTATTGCTCTGGGATCGCGAAGTTATACCGGGCATTCCGAGTAATGTCATGATCAAACGTCATTGCTTCGAGTCGGGCGGCTTACGTTTTGATCCACAATTTTCGACGGCAGCCGATCAAGACTTTGCCTTTCATTTGGCAAGTCAGTTTCGCGGAAAACGGATTGCCGAAGCCTTAGTGGTTTACCGCATTTTACCAGAAAGCATGAGTAGAAATATTGCGCGCTTAGAGTCAGATCATCTTGGTGTATATCGTAAAGCTGCGGCAATGGGTATATTCAAATCAGGCTTTTTTAAACGTCGGTGTTTTGGCAATTTGTATGTCATGCTTGCCGGAAATTGGTGGGTTCAGGGCAATAACAAAAAACGAAGCCTCTGGTTTATGTTGCGCGCGGTATGCATTCATCCTCCCGTTTTGGTTAATTTAGTACCCAAACTTTTTCGAAGAAATCATTCATGAGCAATCGTCCCTTAATTCTTGTTACCGGAGGTGCCGGCTATATCGGATCGCATACCATTATTGAATTGCTCGCATCGGGCTTTGATGTAGTCTCTGCCGATAATTACGCCAATTCATCAGCCCGTACTTACGAACGCATTCAACAGATTACAGGAATAACCGTTGATCACGAAGAAGTTGATTTGAATCAATACGAAAATTGCAAACGTATTTTTGAAAAATATCCACGCATCTCGGGCATCATTCATTTTGCGGCCTTCAAATCGGTTCCCGAATCGGTTGCCAATCCTTATTCCTATTACTCCAACAATTTGGGAAGCCTGCTACATTTACTGAAATGTGCCGAGACGTTTGCTGTCAACCAGTTTATTTTTTCTTCATCGTGTTCTGTTTACGGCAATATCCAATCCTTGCCCGTGAGCGAACAAACACCATTGAATGCCGTTGAATCGCCTTATGCAGCTACGAAACTGATGGGCGAAACGATCTTGCGCGATTGTGTATTGGCCTCCGAAAAGTTACGTGGTATTGCGCTGCGTTATTTCAATCCTGCTGGCGCGCACCCCACGGCACTAAACGGCGAACTACCGATCAACGCGCCTAACAACCTGGTTCCGGTTATCACCCGAACGGCCATGGGTTTGATTCCGTCGTTTACAGTTTTTGGAAGCGATTACGACACGCGCGACGGTACGTGCATTCGTGATTACATTCATGTGTGCGACATTGCTCGAGCGCATGTGATGGCTTTACAAGCCTTGCAGGAAAACAAGATTACAACACGTTTCGATTTATTCAATCTCGGTTCGGGAAATGGCGTTACGGTACTCGAAGCCATTCAATCGTTTGAAAAAATGAGTGGTATTAAACCCAACTACAAACTTGGCGAACGGCGGGCAGGTGATGTAATGGCTATTTTTTCTGATTCTTCCAAAGCAGCAACAATCCTCAACTGGCAACCGCGTCATTCGCTCGATGAAATGATGGATAGTGCATGGAAATGGGAATTGCAGTTGGCCAAAGAACGTGTTTGATTTTTTGTCAAGACACCTTCACGCGACTTGTTTTGTCTGTTTTCTTATGCTGCATGTAATAAAATAAAATCACCAAACTGCTGATGTAGAATGGCAGTAATGGAATTTTATACCGCACCAAGGCCCCGAAATTTGCAGTCGTTAAGCCAACCGAAAACGAGAAGAGAATAGCAAACGACAAGGAGAAAAAAAGTAAGGGATTATTGAAGAGAATTTTGAAAAGTCGGAAGGTTTTAATCCGAATGAGTAAAAGGATGGTCATGCCCATCAGGAATAAATTTTCGATGGCTGAAAAAAGCATGACGACATTGCGTGTTTCCCAAATATGTGGTTTGAATAAACCTGCTGCAATAGCTGCGGGTGCTTTGGACAAAACGCCTGTTATCGATGCATCAAAATCGCCAATATCGAAATGATTGCCGCCGTAATAATCCATGCGTAAATCGCGCTGTGTAGCAACAGCTGTATCGAGCAACTTATCGAGTGCAAATTTCGACATGGAACCGCCGAGCGAAGATAAAATCAACAAACCGCCACCAATTGAAACCAGATAAATTGCAGGCAATAGCACCATTACTGTTGCTCGATTCTTAATGCGTAACAAGCGTTCGTTGAGAACCCACATCAAACTCCCCGGAAGCAAGGTGATGAAAATATAAGGTTTCACGCCAATGATTAGTATCGAAAACAGCAGCAGGAGAAATGCGTTGAAAAGCATGTTTTTGCGCTCGATAAAGGCTTTGAATAAAATATAGACAAACCAACAAGCGGCAGACAAACTGATCGTATCTTTCAACAAGCCCGATCCCCAAAAAGCCACCGATGGAAAGCATAAAATACCTAAAGCTAATGGCCGCGATAAATGAGGATAATAGGAACAAAACAAACGGTACAAACGCCATAAACCAAAATACGAAACCCAGCTAAACAGCACCGAAGCAATCAGAAAACTTTTTGAACCTAGAATGATAAATGGTGTGATGATGCGAATCACAAACATTGCCCGTGGATCGTAATACATGTAGGGAAGCGGATAACCCGTTGTGCCATCGAACAAAGACATTTTCTCTGGTGTAGCTTCGCCAAAGAGTACAGCAAAAAAATCGGCCGGATTTTTCCAAAACAAATTGGTTAAGGCTAAACCATTCTCGTAATAACTTGTTGTATCGCCTCCCGGATAGTAGAAAATATAAATACAGCAGAACGCAACAGCGGCAAAAATTTTAATCCACAAGCCCGTCAAATACCACTTATAATCGGGCGAAATCCGCATCATTTTTTCCTTGTAACGCCACGAAATGAAATAGATGAACGGCAAATAAAAGCAGAGCAGCAAAAACTCCCAAAGCTCGATTGTGATATAGCCGAAATACTCTGTCCTTACCATTTCGCAGTTGTTTTAATGGCCATGTGTTTGTCAAACACATCGGGCAAGAAACGTTTAAGCAATTGGGCAAATAAGCCATAGAGCAATAAGGCCCATAGACATCCAGACAACGTACCGGTTAGCACATCGAGCGGATAATGAACGCCTTGGTAGATGCGGCTCCAAGAAACCAAGAACGACCAGAAAAAAAGCAACAAAGCCCAGCGGTTATTTTTTTTGTTACGCAGCAAAAGCCAGAGAAACAACGCCGCAGCTGCACTGTTTGCGGCATGGCCAGAATAAAACCCATATCGCCCACCACAGCCATCGGGCGTAATAATTTGATTATTGATTGCTGTATTGTAGCAAGGTCGTTCGCGCTTGATGTTGCGTTTGAAATAATTTGCTGTTTGGTCTGTACTCAAAATCAAAAACCCGAATGCGAGAATGGGAAGCCAACATTGTTTTCCCCAAACACGCCAAAGTACAAAGGCCATAAAAACATAAAGCGGAATAAAAGCGCCACGGCTAGAGAACACACTCGCACACACATCGAAAAAGCTATTCCGACAGTGGTGAATGCTCAAAAAAACTTCCGTATCCCAATGGATCAAACTTTCCAGCATGGCGCTCAAAGATAGGTTTTATTAGGTTTTATATTTTAATTCTAGCACCGGAGTTTCGCTTTCTTTGCCCCGAAAAAAGTACCTTTGCCCCAATTTTAACGATATGACTAAAGCAGAAAAAATTGCCGCATTCGACCCGAATAGCCCGGGCGATCCAAACAGTAATTTATACGGTTTGCCATTCACGTGTGATGAAGCCGAAACAGTGGTTATTCCGGTTCCTTGGGATGTTACCGTTTCGTATAGCGACGGAACCGCCGCTGGACCAGAAGCGATTTTTGACGCATCATTTCAAGTGGATTTGATTGATCCGCTCGTGCGCGAAGCGTGGAAAGGCGGTATTGCCATGACCGAGATGCCAAATGATTTGGCACAACAAGCAGCCGAATTGCGCGAACAAGCAAAAACATACATCGACGCGCTCATTGCAGGCGAACCAATTGATACTGATCCAAAACTCGTTCAGATTTTGGCAACCATCAACACAGCGTCTGAACAACTCAATACACACGTGCAAACTACTTGCGGGCATTGGCTCGACAAAGGAAAATGCGTGGCTTTGTTGGGCGGCGATCATAGCACACCTTACGGGTTAATGCAAGCCTTGGCCGAACGCCATGAATCGTATGCGATTCTTCAAATTGATGCGCATGCCGATTTGCGCGATGCATTTGAAGGATTCACATTTTCGCATGCCTCCATCATGTTCAACGCACTTGGTATTTCGCAGGTGAGTAAATTGGTGCAAGTTGGTATTCGCGATTTTTGCCTTGCCGAAGCGGAATTGATTGAAAATTCTAACGGACGCATCAAAACGTTTTTTGACCGCGATCTGAAACAAGCCAGTTATACTGGAGAAACTTGGGCACAACAATGTCAACGCATTGTAGCCGAATTGCCTCAAAAAGTATATGTGAGTTTTGATATCGATGGACTTGATCCCAAACTTTGTCCAAATACGGGAACGCCTGTGGCTGGTGGTTTTGAGTTTGAGCAAGCGGTTTATTTACTCGAACAAGTTGTGGCTTCGGGAAAAACAATCATTGCGCTCGATTTGAACGAAGTTGCACCTGATCCGAATGGCAGTGAGTGGGACGCCAACGTCGGCGCGCGTTTGTTGTTTCGTATGTGCAATTTGATGGCACGTTCGCAAGGAAAAATTTAACGCATGGATAGAGCCACGAAACAAGCCTTGTACGATTACCTTACGGAATGTATCAGCGATACCCGCAAGCAAAAGTTTGAAGAGAATATCAATTGGCGTACACGGTATCTGACCATTGCGGTTGAAGATATTTACCAAACACACAATGCGAGTGCGGTCATGCGTAGCGCAGAGTGTATGGGCATTCACGATGTGCATGTGATTGAAAATGTCAATCAATACCGACCCAATGCCGATATTGTGATGGGTGCAAATAAATGGATGAACATGATCCATTACAACGGACAAGAAGACAATACGCTGACCTGCATTCAACATCTGCGCAAGCAAGGCTATCGCATTGTGGCCACAACGCCTCACGAAAAAGATTGTTTGATTCAAGATTTACCAATTGAGAAAGGCCCGATGGCGTTGTTTTTTGGAACAGAGCGCGAAGGAATTTCGCAAACCGTTTTTGAACAGGCCGATGAATTTGTAAAAATTCCGATGGTTGGTTTTACCGAAAGCTATAACATTTCCGTATCGGCAGCGATCTGTATGTATGAATTGATGAAACGCCTTCGTGCATCTGACTTGCCCATTGGCTTGTCGGAAGACGAAATGTTGGACATTAAACTGAGTTGGGTAAAAGCAACCATCACGCGCCCTGATTTGATTGAGGCGGAATTTTTCAAAAACAATCCTTCACTCTAGTTGTTAAGCAATTAGTCTTAACTTTAAATACGGCATAAACGTTTATCCGTTAAGCTAATTTCAAATACATATCAACGAATGGATTTTGATGTAGTAATTATTGGTGGTGGACCGGGTGGCTCAACATGTGCAACGTATTTGCGCAAAATGGGCTATACTGTTGGTGTTTTTGAAAAGGCTATTTTTCCGCGCGATCATGTGGGTGAATCGTTGATCCCATTTATTTATTACAAGCTCGAAGAGTTGGGTGTGTTGGAGGAAGTCAAAAAAATAACCACCAAAAAACCGGGTGTCAATTTTGTCGATCGTGATGGATTGCGACAATCTGTTTGGTGTTTCGATCGCATTATGAAAGATGGGGCAGAAATGTCGATGCACGGGCTACGCGCGCCATTCGACCACGTCTTGTTGCGCAATTCGGCAAGGCATGGCGCAACGGTTTACGAAGGCGCATTGGTAAAAGATGTTGATTTGAGTAATCCGCAACAAGCGAAAATCCGTGTTTGTTTTGTTGATGGTTCGGAGCGTTGGATTACGGCACGTTTTCTCGTTGATGCAAGCGGACAGAATTCTTTTTTGGCCTCAAAAACGGGCAAGAAAAAACCTTACGAAGGGCTGGATCGCTTAGCGCTGTTTACACATTGGATTCATACCAACTACGATAGCGCACTGAAAGGCGGCTTGATTAAGATCATGTACCTCGGTGGCGAGAAACTGGGCTGGTTGTGGGTGATTCCGGTTGGTCGCAACCACCTGAGTATTGGTGTAACGCTCAACAATGCGTATGTGCGCGAGCAGAAAAAACTACTCGGCGAAAATTGGAAGAAATTACTTTACACACAAGAAGTACAAGAAGCCATTGGTTTGCGTTCGATTCTTGAAAATGCTTCGATGGAACACGATGTCCAAATTTTAGGCGATTATTCTTACCGTGTTGACCAAAAATACGGATCCAATTTTGCGTATGTGGGCGATGCAGGTGCATTTTTAGATCCCATTTTTTCGAGTGGTATTTATGTAGCAATGGAAGTTGCGCATCGGGTAGCCAACTGTTTGGATGTTAAATTCAAATCAGGCGATACGACGGGGGAAGAAAAATTTGCTGCTGAGTTTCAAGAAATCGACCAAGCGTATTTATTGATCGAAAAATTTATTCGCCTTTTTTATGAGCCTGATTTACTCAATTTCTCGCATGCGGGTGGCGTAGAAGATGGCTATCAGAAAATTCTGAATGCTTACGAAATTTTTCATTATCTGCTTGCGGGCGATTTTTTCTTAAATGCGCCCAAATACCTCCATTTTATTGACTCGTTGAACAAGGAACGCAATTTCAATCAGTTTGTACATTACGTCAAGACCCAAGCCAACGAATTTGCAACGGAAGATTTTTGCCGGTATTCATTTGATGATATTTACGGCCATTTACCGGCGGGCGAGCAAGTAGCACCAGGCTTACTGAAAGCTACTCCTGAACAGCCTTAGTTGTTTTTCAAAAATTGCATACATTCTTTGTGGGGAAAAAATTAACCGCTAAGGGCGCAAAGTCCGCAAAGACCAAAACGTAAAAAGCTTTGTGTGCTTTGCGATTAAGAAACATCCCCACAAACAAAAAAACTTAGCGTCCTTGGCGTAAACCTTGGCGTACTTTGCGGTTAAAACAACATCCCCACAAACAAAAAAACTTAGCGTTCTTGGCGTAAACCTTGGCGTACTTTGCGGTTAAAACAACATCCCCACAAACAAAAAAAATTAGCGTTCTTGGCGTAAACCTTGGCGTACTTTGCGGTTAACTAACACCCAATTTCATTTCCCAGTCAGTTCCAAAAAACGCATGGCTTCGTGCTGATTTTCTTTGCGCAACATACACGCCAGAATGCGTTTCTTTTCGCGACCCGTTAAATGCCAACTCAATGAAATACGATCTGGGTCTTCGTTGTAGAGTTCAAAACTCAGCAAATCGGTTTGGAAATTGAATGAACTCGCAGCCACATCTAAAAGTAAATCGTGGTTGTAATCTTGCACCGTAAACAGGTTACCATAAAAGCTACCCATAGGTCGCGAAAAATCTTGCATGATGGTTTTCTGATGCTCGTCTAGAATTGGCCGAGCCTTGCTTTTATCGCGCGTCTGAACCAAAACTACACCACTCGTATTGGCTGCAATCCAATGCCGAAACTGATGCAAAAAACGAATCGTATTGGTGATGCCGTAATTGTCGCGCATACCCGCATCAAACACTTCCATCTCTGGATTACTCGGCAACGTTGTAATCGGTGTGATGTAGGGAAACGTCGCATTCATACGCAAGACAGAAGCAAAACGAACTTGATCTGCACCTTGATTTTTGAAAAATCGCATAAACTCTACGCCATCAGTCAGCCGTGCTTGATTGACGTGTGGTTCCGGACTAGCACGAAGCATATACGAAACAGGATGCGAGGCAATCAACAAGCGGCGACCATCATTTACAATCGTTGGTGCAAAAACCATCATCGGAATAACTGCATCTGATTCAGCTTGTGTGTAATCGGTCAGCAAACGTTCTTTAAAAATTCCAGTATTCGCTTCAAGCTCTTCTTCAAATGCCCAAGCACGGTTGCGGCTGTATTGCTGACCTTTATACGAAGCACTCCGCAGCGGCAAAAACCAATCGTTGACAGCCAAGCTAAACGCCATCGGATTGAGTAAATCATTCGAAATACGTTCGCGCCAGATGACATCTTTGGTATTGACATTTTCGCCTTTTTGTTGCCGCCATTGCACCTCGCGCAAACAGGCCGCACCTACCATTCCACCCGAAGAGCCGCAAATCAACGCTGTTTGATTCAGAAATGAACTGTTGCTGATGCTGTCTAAATATTGCATCGTGTAAAGTGTCCACAAAGCCGAACGAATGCCGCCACCGCTGCATTGCAAGACAATCAATTTCGGCTTATGCAAACTATCGCCTTGTTGTTTTGCTTTCCAATTTTCTAAAATACGAATCGTATGAAGCGAATCATTCCGATATTCCTCGCGATTGAAATCACCATTCAACGTATGCGCATTGTAGGGTGCAAGTTGCGTTGCATAATTCATGCCTGTTGCCCGCGTTTTATTGCCAAAGAGATCAAACTGATGCAGGTAATTGATGAGGAGCAAAATTGAAACTAGCGCTACATTGGTCCAACCGCGAAACCACGTGTAAAGAATGCCTGAAAACATCAAGTAAAGTGTAAACAGCAAAAACACACTTGCGCCTGCGGGAATCATGAGCCAACGCACATCGCGGAAAAGACCAAACAAGAGCAGGGTAAGAATCACTACCAATTCAAAAACAACAGCAATGACATGGTTTTGCCGAAACACACGATTTAGAATGTATTTATCGTAATGCTCAAACGGACGTGCGCGACGCAAGCGCCATGGCAATGACAAATACGTTTCTACATGCCAATCGCGCGCTTCTCTGCCCGTACTGATCGTTTTCCATTCCAGCGCATCGCGAATGATGTTGCGTCGTAGAAAAACACGTTTCGTTTTGGGCGTACGTGCAATGTGTGCGGCACTCATGACATCTTCCAAATCGTGTCCGGCGCGGTAGAACCAGAAAAAACCAATTCCGGCAAACGTAAAATTCCCAAGCAGGAAACCAAGCAAATTTAGAACACGATCCATATTCGTAATCGGTTCGTCGGCCAAAAAATGAATGATGCGGTAAACGTAAACAAACAAGAAAAGTGCTGGAATAACAATATTGTTCAGACTGAATTTGAGGAAGGGATAGCTCAACGTAGCGAGAAACGGAAACCGATACGCATTGTGGATGTAACAAGAAATCTGATAGGCAAGAATAAATCCGCCACTAGCAAAACCCACTAAGAAATACGAACGAAAATCGACCGTTCCCAAATACTCAGGATCAACAAAGAGCCACGCAAGGCCATAACGCGCGGCGATGCTACCGGTCAGAAATCCAAATAACAGTAGCCAGAAAATAATGAGTACCGGATTTTTCTTGAACTGAACAAGCAACAACTGCACCGGAAAGAAATAAATGATATTTCTAGCAAGCGGGGTACGACTGATCCAACGTTTTAAACTACCCATAATGAAATCGGATACGATTTACGACAAAAAAAAGCAGAAACGAAATAAAAAAACGTTCAAAACAGATGAGGTCGGTTTTGATGTTGGGGAATGTTGTATTCTTATACGCACGTATTTCTAAAAAGTTGGCCCTTTATATAGCTATGTTAGTAATCTCATTTTCATAAGCGCGGATATAAAAACACCCAACACCAATTGCGTGAAAAACTAAACGTTTTACGGCATGAATATATTTTTCATGCAATCTCTTTACACATGAGTTTGCTAAATGTTATTTGCAAGATGTAGCATATCCATTTCCTTACAAAACAAGATGCTCGCAAAGTAATTTCGGTACGATTTTTGCTGTTCAATCAAAGACTCAATCCCTGTGCTGTTTCGCTTATTTCTCCGCAGCCGCAAGCCTCCCCCAATTTTTCCGCATTCTGATTTCCGTTTAATAATTAGCACTATTTTTTTTACATTATATTCACGTTACAACATCTGTTGCGTGAAACTTTTATCGTTATCTTTCGTATAATTAACAACGCAATTTATCCGAATGAAACACATTTACAGCAAATCCCTTTTCTAGATGAGACAGTTAAAAATTTCAAAGCAGGTAACGAATCGCGAAACTGCATCGCTTGACAAATACTTACAAGAAATCGGTCGTGTAGATTTGATCACCGCCGATGAAGAAGTCGAACTCGCTCGCCGCATTCGGCAAAACGACCAACTCGCACTTGCCAAACTCGTCAATGCCAACTTACGCTTTGTTGTTTCTGTCTCTAAGC
>JAAFIA010000037.1 GCA_013298545.1 Bacteroidota bacterium
GCTTTTGCACCGAAGGCAAAGAGCATGGTTACCGCCGTAGTGCGTTTAGTTGAAAGCAGAAAGGATTGCGAAACAAGACAAGGCCCGCGTCCGATGCGTTTTTTGTTTTCTGTAATTAAATCGGGAAGTTTTGGATTTGTTCCATGGTCTTCATACAAACTATACGCAACAGGCGATGATAGACTTCCGATGGCGCAATAAACATCGGTTGTTTGCATCACTGATGAATTGGAGGAAAGTGTCGTTGGAAAATTTTGATCAAGGCTTTCGACAAAACGTTGAACTTGTTTTCCATCGGCATTGACATGTGGAATTTTACCCGTTACCTGTTCTTTCAGGTTTGGGCGAAACGCAATAAAGGCTTCTTGAACAGAATCATACGCAACTGCAAATCCATTTTTCTGATCATCAGCCCAATCGGCGCCAGGATCAAATTCGGGTGTTTCATTGCATGGCGCAACATTGGCCACATGAACAAGCATGAGTTCCGAGATGTTCTTTGTACCTCGATTTGTAACATAAAACATACGGCGCAAAATATCTTTTGTAGGATCGACCCAGTCGGTGCAAACCACATCAACACCAAGCGTTTCATTTTTAAAGCGTGTGATCACAATGGGCGAATCGTCGGATGCGTAGGCTTGTATAGCATTCCATTCTGAGTTGCGCAGCCAAGAGATTGTTTTCTTACCATCAAGCGTATATTGAATGCCTGCAAAAGCACCTTGATTTTCGGCAGCATTGAAATAAGGATTGTAATCTTCTGCTTTCCAGGAAGCAGGAACTTTATACAAGGTGCGGTAGTTGAGGTGATCATAAAAATTGGAACAGGGCCAACGCAAACTAACCACTTCGCCATACTTTGAAAGACAAACCGTAAGGCCACCATTACCAACAACGGCATTGCCGGATGATGCGCCAAACAATTTTTCCATGATGGGAAGTTTTGTTGATGGAACACCATCTTTATTTCCTGCTAAAAGAAAAAAAACGGGTATCAAAAAAAACAGCACACGTGTTATTCTACGAAAAAAAATCATCGTTTGATTCTGTGTTAGGAGGTAAATGATTTATTGAAAACGTTTTATCCGTCAAGATTCATGCCGCATAAAAATAAGCAAAACATAATTCGTATCGCAATTCATTTCAATGCACTTACCTTTGTTGCTTTCATCTTCCTATCTATTGTATGTTTAATCTCAACACATTAGTCAGCGAGCATATTCAGCAGTTTGTCGAAACACATGCGGCAGAAGCTTCAACACACGCAGAAAAAGGGACTCCTGATTCCGCACAGCGTTTACTCAAAGAGAAAATAGCAACCATTAAAGGCATTGCTCCTGCTTCCATTTTTCTTGGTCATGGAAAAGATCAGGTCATCGATTTACTACTACGCATCGTTTGTAAACCCGAAACCGACAACATCATTATTTTTCCACCAACCGAAACGGCTTACAAAACACAAGCCCAACTTCATGCTGTTGCGGTACGCGAAATTGCTTTAACAGGGGCATTTCAACCCGACTTGGATTTATTGCAAGAGCATGTTGATGCACATACAAAAATTATTTTTTTCTGTTCGCCAAACCCATCAACTACAAATACCATTGATCGGGAAGCGATTGAAATTGTCTTGAATAATTTTGATGGGTTGGTTGTTGTAGATGAAATGTGCATCAATTATTCGCGGCATAAAAGTTTCATTCCAGATTTAGCCGATTATGCCAACTTGGTGGTTCTTCAAACATTTTCTGAAGCCTGGAAGCTGCCGCATTTGCAGGTGGACATGGCTTTCGCTTGGCCCGATTTGATTAGCATTTTAAATACCATCAAACCGAAATACAACATCAACACGCCTACACAAGAACGTTTGCTCGATGCGCTCGAAAAGATAGACGATGTCAATGCTGAAATTAAAGAAACGGTTCGCCTACGCGAGCAGCTACGCAAAGAACTTGCAACGTGCTCACTTGTAAAAAGGGTTTATTCCTCAGACACCAATGCGATTTGGGTAGAAGTAACGGAATCGTTGTCAGTCTTCGAAGCGTTACGCCATGCGTCCATTGCGGTTTCCATTCAAAACGAAGACAACTGCAAAAATCATATTCGCATTCCGGTTGGCACGGTGGAGGAAAATGCGTTAGTACTTGATGTGCTGAAAAAAATCTGAAGCCGCAATCCTTTACCGAAATTCATAATTTACGCCTGGCGTAATTTGCGTGAGCAATGTTGCGGGCGCATCTGTTGCTACGGCACGCCCTTCTTGCACCGGCGCAATAGGCGATTTGAGCTTCAAGTATCCTTCAATGGCTTGATGTGTGGTAACACCCGTATCGCGGCGATTTTTCACATCTTTTATCCGACACATCACCGAATCGGGATCGCCTTCGCGCTCGCATGAAACAATGGTGTATGTTTTTTGCAAATCAATTTTTTTCTTGCCAACCTTTACCGATTCTAAACGACTGCCCATGGGCTTGTTGATGGCGAAACGAATATTCATACCTTGAAAACGAATGAGCCAACCCCCAAAACGGCGCGATGGATCCGAGGCAAAAACATTTTCCAATTCGCGCTCCAACCAATTCCAGATTTGTTGTCCGGTTACTTCACCTTTTACAAGTGGCGAATCGAGCGGAAAAATGCTCCATAAATAATCGCGGGTGATTTGTGCTTCGCCTGTTGTTGGATCGGGCACGAGTGGCGGACCAAAACGAAATCCGTTTGAGAGTGCGATATCTGGTTTGCAAGCCAACATCACCGCATCCGTAATCATGTTATCGGTTGGTGTTTCGATGATGTAGTAACGCATCAAGGGTGTTTTGGAACGACCAATAACCGTGTTGAGATTTTCGGCAAATGGTTTATAGGTTTTCTGAATTTCGGCAAGCGTTTCTGCATCGGGGCGGTATTTCTCTGGATCAACATCGAGCAATGCGTAATTGGTGTCAACCACTTTTCCGTTCTCTATCGTTAAATCGAGTTTGCTGATGAACGATGCAAATGCGCCTGGCTCGGTAACTTTCGCATATTTCCCAACCATAGGCTCGCGCACACGTTCGTGTGTATCGGCACCTAAAATAAAATCGATTCCTTCCGCATGCGGTTGATTGGCGAGGTTTAATTGTTGCGCAAACCCCATGTGTGTAAGCGCGAAAACGAGTGTACATTGCTCGCGATCGCGAAGCAAACGAACATATTTTTGCATGTTTTCAACCGGATCAGAAAATTTAATTCCCTTGCTATAATCCGGCGCTTGACGTATTGGTGTAAGTGGGTCGTTGTAGCCAACAAAACCAATTTTCACACCACCAATTTGAAAAATCTGATACGGCGGAAAAAGTAAATCGCCACTTTGTTCGTCAAACATATTGCCACAGACTTTTGGTGCGAGGTAGCCGCCCATATCTTTCAGCAACATTTGTTTTCCATAAGCGACTTCCCAATTTCCGGGCAACATCAAATCGTATTGCAACCGGTTGACGAGTGGAATGATGGCCTGACCGAGTGTAAGCGAAGCAATCGCGCTTCCTTGAAAACAATCGCCGCCATCAAGCAATAACGTATTTCCTGGATTTTGTTTTTTGAGTGCATTGACCATCGTGTGTAAACTGGCCAATCCGCCACGTTGACGAAAAACCGGTTTTCCGTTTTCCATGAAAAATTCATCGTGCGGGAGCAATTGTGCGTGCATATCGCCTGTATGCAAAAGCGTGATCGTTGTTGCTTTTCCCGATTTTACGGTTTGCGTATTTCGCATTTCTTCGGCATTTCCCGAATTGGTTTGGCTGAATGCAGGCAATGGACTTAGACCAACAGCGGCAGCACCGAGTCCAAGCGTCTTTAAAAATTTTCGACGATCGGAAGCCGATGCTTCGTGTGCGCCGCAAGTGCAGCCGGGCAAGTGTTCTATTTTCTGATCAGGCATGTTATTTTTTGTGTGCTTTATCGATTGGTCCAAATGGCCCATACTTATGTTGGAGCATAGGAAATGAATCGCTGAATGGTCCAAACGGATGATCGGATGGCTTTTTGCTGATGTCGGGCCAGTCTGCCGAAATATCTTTATTGGGGTGTGGTTGTGAATTGACGAATGCTGCAACATCCCAACATGCTTCGTCAGACAATTGTGGCGTATCCCAATTCACACCAAAAGGCATATTTGCTTTTACATATCCGGCAAAGCGCGAAAGGCGATACAGCCCTGCACCAATGTTATAACTGTGATCGCCCCAAAGAGGCGGATACTGATACGTTGCGGCATCTGCTTTTTTTCCTTCGCCGTTATTGCCGTGGCAGGAAGCACATTTCGCGGCATAAATTATTTTTCCTTTTTGTGGGTCGGCAGGACGGCTCATTTTTTTGAGGACATAAATTCCAGAACCTGCGGGCGATTTTCCTTTGGGCACTTCGCTTCCAACCCAAGTGATGTATGCCACAAGCGCAAGCATTTCGCGATTGAGGCTGTCTAGTTTTGTTCCGTTGAGGCTGCGTTCAATGCAATCGTTAACGCGTTTGGTAATTGATTCCATTGCTCCCGAGCGGGCACGAAATTTTGGATAGGTTGCAGCAACAGCAACATAATTATTTCCCCAAGGTTTCGTTCCTGCGTCGAGGTGGCAGTTTTGGCAATTCATGCCGTTTGTTATTTTAGCAACAACGCCTTCTGGTCCGAGGTAATACGCAGTATTGGCAACCAACTTACGGCCATAACGAATGCGCTCGCCCAATTCGTTGTGTGGAATTTTGGAGGTGTCGGGCGCATGCCAAAACGTATCGACTGGAGGTTTCGCAATGTCGGCTACTTGCTTTTTTTTGCCTGTTGGATTTGTTGTTGCTGAAAACAAATCGGGTGGACCAACAAGGAGCAACCATAACAGCAGGACAATCACTCCAAGCAGAAATGCAACGAGCAAAGTCAATGCACGAATGGATTTGACGAGTGATTGAAATGAATTATCGTTTGTGTTCATTTTTCTGGCAGATGCAAGATATTATTAAAACACGAAACAGAATAAAAATAAATAGCTATACGAAGTTGAGCAATGTGTTGCGTACCTTTAAGCCATGCGAAAACTCACCAAAATTGGCATCAATGGATTAATTTCCGTTGCTGCTATTTCTCTACTGATATGGATTTTGGGATATTCCCCAATTTATACTGCACCTTTGGCTTTACCTTTTTTACTGCTTTTACTCATTTCATTTTCGAATAACCCACGAAATTAACATGCGTTTTAACCTTATTCTTCTCGCTCTGCTTGCTGCACTTTATGCCCAAGCGCAGCAAGATTCTTTAGCCATTGCTGGATTTATCAAGAAAAGTAAACAGGTGCGCGGTGCGTTCTATTTCGGATGGGGTTATAATAAAGACTACTATTCGAAATCAGATATTCATGTACACGGCGATACAAAAAAAGGGCCTGTTGACTTTATGCTGTATGACATGGAAGCAAAAGACCGTACAGGCTTCCGCGATATTTTGCGTACAGATTTAACGATTCCACAATATGGGTATCGGATTGGTTGGTGGATGCCCAATGGTGTGTGGGGCGTAGAACTAAATTTCGATCATCCGAAATACATCGTTACAGATTATCAGACGGTTCATCTTAAAGGAAGCATTTATGGAAAAGAATATGATGTAGATACCTTAATCGATCCGGTTGATTTCATGCACCTGGAACATACTGACGGCGCAAACTTTTTGGTGGCGAATATTATGTACCGCAAAAAAATATTCAGTAGGCCAAACTTGCGTGTTTTTGGCATGGCGAAAGTTGGCGCAGGCATTGTTATTCCGCGCTCAAACGTGCATTTATTTGGTGATCATTTCGATCATAATTTTCATGTTGCAGGGCAAGTTGCCTCCATTGAAACAGGCTTGCACATCGATCTATTTCGTCATTTCTACATAGAACCAACAGTAAAAGGAGCTTTTGCCAATTATCCAAATGTTTTAGCGGTTGACGATGCGTTGATCAGCCATCATTTCTGGGCTGGAATGATCGAGTTACATGTAGGCATTCAGTTTCCGATGGGCCGCGCGAAACCTGAATTTTGGGATTTCTTGCGTAAAAACTAGGCGCAATTCCGGTTTTTATCACACAATTCAGGGCCGATTTCGTCGTTTAAGAGGAAACTCCTACCTTGTTCTAAATCTTTGCCCATGAAAATTATTGCAATCGACCGGATTCTCCCAACTGCATCGGAAGAAAAAATTCGCGGTGTGGTTATTCGCGAAGCCTTACATATCTGGACGTTATACACCAAAGATGTCTTGCGCGAGCTTTATTTCCGTAAAGATCGCCCCGGCGTGGTAATGGTTTTGGAATGCGAATCGGCTGCTGAGGCCAAAAAAATTCTGAATACATTTCCACTCGTTAAGTCGGGTGTTATTGAGTTTGATGTGATTCCGGTAGGCCATTTTGTTCCGTTTGGCACCTTAATCGATAAAGATTTGCTGGAACAATACCACGACAACCAACCTTTTTAATTTTGAACGCGTAAGAATTTTAACAAAAGAGGAATGGTTATTTCATTCCTCTTTCTTAGATTTGTCGGTATTCAAAATAAAACACATAAAACCATCTCGATGAAAGCAAAACTTTACATTCTATCTCTTATGGCTGGTCTTGGCTTTGCAGTTGCTGCGCAAGCACAATGTACCGCTACCATTAACTCACTCACCGTTGTGGGCGCAACAGTAACCGCTGTTGGTTCTGGAACTGGCGCACTCGGATTTCCGGTTCTTGGCTGGGATTGGGGTGATGCATCTTCTCCTTCTGTTGGTGCCAATGCTACGCATACGTATGCAACCAATGGTACTTATCAAATCTGCTTGACTTATTTTGATGCGTTGGATACAGCGAATTGCTTTACCTCAACATGTTCTTCAATGACCATCAGCGCAGTTGGTGTATCGCAGTTAGCTGCTTTTGAAGCAAAGATGGCTATTTCTCCAAATCCTTTTGGAAACACAACCAATTTCAATTTATCGTTGAATCAGGCTTCTAAAGTTGAGATGGCTGTTTATGACATGACCGGAAAACAAGTGGCTATGGTGTATGAAGGCGAACTCAATGCTGGTCTTCACAACATTGCTTGGACTCCTGAAAACCTTGCCGATGGCGTTTACTTCATCCAAGTAAAAGCTGGCGACAAAATGATTACGCGTAAAATTGTTCACACAACGAACAACTAAGGCTTCGCTCAACATCCCCGAAAACGGCTGCTCCATTCGAGCAGCCGTTTTTATTTTGTGTAAAAAGAGAAAGCTGAATTGTATCAAAAAAAAAATCAAACGTAAGATTCTAACGACATCGCTTTGTGCCTTGGTGTTAGTTGTTGGATGTTTGTGGTGTTCAAATTAATTATTCATTTAAAAACAACAACCATGAAACTCAAAAACTACATTGCCGTAGCAGTATTGTCTGCTGTTACCGCATTCACAGCCCAAGCACAATGCTCGGTTAGCATTACATCCATTACATATTCTGGAGTGTCTATCACGGCTACGATGAACCCAAGTGGAATTGGCACGTATGGCTGGGATTGGGGCGATAGTAATTATAGTTTTGGACTAACAGCAACGCATACTTATTCTGCAAACGGGACTTATCTTGTTTGTGCATCGTTCATCGATTCGCTTCAGTGCATCGCAACTTCATGCGATACGGTTCCTTTCTTTTTAGGTGTAAATGATCAACAACAAGTTCAAGTTGGTTTAAATACGTCTCCCAATCCATTTACAAATGAAGCACAGTTTAACATTTCGCTTTCTCAGGCTTCCGATGCGGAAGTTCTTGTCTATGATTTACAAGGCCGCGAAGTTGCCGAAATTTACAAGGGCGAATTGAATGCTGGTCTTCATAAAATGACTTGGACGCCAGAAAATTTGTCGGCTGGAATTTATATGGTTCAAATCAAAACGGGCGGACAAGTGATTACGCGTAAAATTGTGCATACTACGAATTAGATTTTAAAACAATGCCCCATGGAAAAGCTGCTCCTAAAAGGAGTGGCTTTTTTTGTTGTTTTTATCTTTTTGCTACACTATTGGCCTTTGATTATTTTTTGAGTATGTACTTTATCTTGATCAAAAACTTGAATCCAATAAACACCAGCAGCATACTTCGACATATCCAGTTGATTATTTTTCGATGCGAATTGTACTGTTTGAAGTCGCTGCCCGCGAGCATCTAAGAGAACGAGCGTATAAACTTCTGAGCATGACGTGCAATTGATCTGTGCTTCATTTGCAATCGGATTGGGACTTATCTGTATTCCCCAAGGCGTTGTTTGACTTGATAAATCATTACAAATATCGACATTGATATAACTGTATGCTGTTTCGGAACAACCATTGCTATCTGTGTATTGGTAGTAGATGATATGATAACCTAATCCAGCAGTTAATGGATCAAAGATATTTCCGTTGATAACACCTTGCCCTGAGAAAACGCCACCAGAAGGCGATCCACCAGTAAGTTGAATTGTGCCTAAGTAATAACACAACGTATCAATCGGAGAGAGATCGAGCGTAACCGTTGGCCTTGGATTTACAAAAATGGTTAGACTATCACGTCCACTACAGGTATTCGTTCCAACCACAGTATAGGTAAGTGTTCCATACGCAGTCCAATAAAAAGTATCGCCCACGATCATGTATGGCTCCCATAGGTAGGAAGAAGCTCCGGTAGCGTATAGTGCAAACGGTGTTCCATCGCACAAGGTATCTGACGATGCTGTATTGTATATGTTTATTCGCGGAATGGTATCAGTTGCAACAGTATGTGTTGCTGCTCCGACACATCCATTCAGATCAGTTGCATTTACTGTATAAGTAAACGTTGTTTGTGGTGTTGCGGTATAGGTTTGTCCAACAACGGCATTGGGTTGCCAAACATACGATTGCCCACCATTGGCTGTCAAAACCGTACTATCGCCAAGACAAACAACAGATGCTCCTGCAATAGAAATTGTTGGTGCTGGATATGTATTGATTGGAATAGTTTGTATGCTTGAATCGCCATTGGCATCGCTGATCACACACGTGTATGTTGTAGTTGCTGCTGGGCAAATTGATGCAGATGCAGTACTCATATTACCTGGCATCCAATGATAGGAATAGGGAGGTGTTCCATAAAACCCTTGCGCCGACACAGTTGTGCAAGTATTCGGACAAACAGTAGTTGCGGCACTTGATACGGAAGCAACAAGTGGATAATAACAAGTAGCTGGTGCACAATTTCCTGAAATGGAGAATTTGGAGACGAAGAGGTTATTTGCTCCAGTTGCAATCGTTGTATTTCCAAAGGTCGTTGCGCCATTCGATTGGCCGATTAAAGCAACTTGATCGCAATTAAATGGAGCCATTACCAGAGCATTTTCTTGATTGACTCCTTGATAACTCCTTGCCCACAATAGATTTCCAGCATTCGAATAGGAGAAGATAAATGCGTCAATGTTTCCTTGCGATGGGAAACCATAGAGTGTGCCATTGGTTGATGCAAGCGTTGCAAAATCCGTGATCGGAATATACGGCGGCGGAGTATCTCCATAACCAACAACTTGTCCATTGGTGAGGCTTACAAGGCTTCTAACATTGATCGCCGAAGTTGTCGCGTTGACCCAAAGTGGTGTTCCACTAGGTGAAAACTTGGCAATGAATGAATACTGTGTACCCGAATAAACATTTGCTCCCACGGTAGTAGTTTCTGGATAATAGCTCGAATTATGTGACCAAGCCCAGTAAAAATCGCCTGTGAGGTCAACGGCAAAAACAGGAATTGTACCAAAGTATGCCGTAGTAGAAAATGCGTGAAAAGCGTCCGTCCACGTTTGTGTATTCATATTCAATTTAGCAATAAAGCCAGCGATTCCACCTTGATTCGACACCGTATGATTTCCGAAAACCAACGTATTTCGGATCACACCAGCCACATATAAATTATTGGCCTGAATCGCTAATCGTGGGCCAACGTAGGCGATCCGATTGGTATTGTAGGATTGATAACTTGGATTTAAATCGTACATCAAGGGTTCTGGATTACTCGAACTTTGCGGGACTGAGACAAAACTTAGCAATGCTCCAGATGCATTGAAATGGGCTATACTAATATAATCGCCAAAGAATTGCGTGTTGTTTGGAAAACGGTACGAGATATACCCTGATCCAACTGCTGAGAAATAAATATCGTTGTTGTTTCTACAAACCAAATCGGTTACTCCTGTTGACACAGGGCCATTCGCATATCCTTCGATTGCCCACTGAGGTTGACCTGCGGCATTGAATTTCACAATAAAACCACGCATCGCAGAATTATAATTTGTTGTTGCTAAAGTCAATGAACCAATCGTTAAATCGTATGAAGAAAAATTTCCGCCAACGTAAAAATTGCCCAACGAATCGACACAGATCGAGGTTCCAAATGAATTGCCATAACTATTGGGAAAATAGTTGAATGGATTTTGCTTATGCGACCAAACCAAATTTCCGGCAGCATTGAATTTCAAGATCACCAAATTATATTGTTGTCCATACCAAGACGAGTCAAAATATCCCGTAGCGTATGTATTGCCATTGATGTCTGTGCAATAATCTAAAATTTCGTACCCTGTATTGCCATTGCCGTAAGCAAACGTATAATTCTGATTCATGCACAATGTACCAGGCCCAACAGCAGGCATAGCACTCGCTTGGATGTTGAGGGTGTCATAACTCACACATCCGTATGTCGAATTGGCTTGAAGAATAATTTGCTGCGTTCCGGTTGTTGTATATGTTACTGAAGGCGCATTTGCCGTAGAAGTAGCAGGCAAGGCATTTGGGCCAAAATTCCAAACATACGAATTTGCGACAGAGTTGTTAATCATATTCAAACTCGTATTGGTATTGACATTGTAAAATGTATTTCCAATATCTGCTTGCGCTATACTGACCACTACCGTCGGAGTGGTCAATAATTGTGCTTGGCATCCTTGTCCATTTACACCGAGAATATTAAATGTAGTTGTTGCAGCCATAGCACCCGTTGGAAAGTAAAGTGTTCCGCCGTTACCCGCACGTGTGGCACCAACAGGTGTATTCCCTACCCGTAAAGTATAGTTAACACCACTTATTGAATTAGACAAGACGATTGAATCCGTTCTGCTCGAACAAATCGTATCGTGAAGTGCAAAAACCGGAAGTGCCTGATTGACATTATTCACCACAAGGTTAAGTGTTGATGAATTGACCACATTAGTTCCACATCCATTCGTGGAAGTGGCTTGCATGACAAGTGAAGATGTCTGCATTATTCCTGTAACATAAAAATATAAAGTTCCGGTATTGCCGATGAGAGGTGCGCCATAAGGAACATTATTGATGAGTAATTGATAACCCCAAGATGGTTGCGAGTTTGTTACCTGAGCATTTGTCCCTCCTGTGGGGCAAATGCTGAGTGGTGTTGCCGTAAAAGCAATACCGCCAAGTTGAGGAACGGTATTTACTGTAATGTTAATTGCTGCTGAGGTATCGCGGTATGTGCCGTTGAAGGCAACTAATTTAACTTGGTGATTTCCTCCATTCGGAAATGCTAGCGTTGCATTATACGTGGTTGCGGTCGTTACATTATCTAATAGCCATTCGTATGTCCATGCAGGATTGCCGTAATTTGAAAATCCGAGCGTTCCGTTCTGGCAGACCGTTGTTCCCGAACTTGCTGCACATAGCGATACAGGCGCAAGTACATTACCACCGGCATTTCCAGTTTTTAAAACAACACCATTATTTCCTACGGCATAGGCACTATCTGTATTGTCTAAAAAGTCTATATCATTCAAGATATATCCTACCGTTGAAGGAAAATAATTCCACCAAGTTCCTCCATTGGTCGAATAGTACATTCGATTTCCAGTTGTCAAATAAATGGTATCTAAGCCATTCCCTGTTAATTCGTACACATCATACGAAATCGGATTGCGCACACTTGTCCAAGTTGTACCACCGTCAGTTGTTTTATAAAAAACGCCCACCAAACCATTTGTTCCAGCAGCATACCCGATACTCGAATTGTAAAACCAAATTTCTTTGAAAAATACGCCAGGGAAAAGTGTGGAAGACCAGCTTAATCCCGCATTGGTAGTTTTTAGAATTCGACCATTTGCGCCAATGAAGGCGGTTGTTGAAGAAGGTGAAACAACCGTATAGAGTTCGGCTGTTGTACCAGAGTTTTGTACAGTCCAAGAGACACCAGCGTCAGTAGTTCGAAGAATAACCCCATTCGAGCCAACAGCATATCCGTCGGTAGCATTTGAAAAGGAAAATTTATGAATCTCACGGGGATAATTCCCCGCATTGGAGGCATAGGGTGCAGCCCAATTTAATGCGGCATTGGTTGTTCGCAAAACCATTTGGGTATTGCCCGATAATACACCTCCAGAGGAAACACCAGTTGTAGGTGAAAAGAAAAAAGCATCGTATAGTGTTGTCCCTAAATAAGGTGAATTAGCAAGATTGACAATGGGTTGATGCATCCACGAAACTCCGCCATTATTCGTGAGGGTCATATCGCTTGTGCGGCTAATAAAAATATTGTTGGCGTCGTAATAATGGACACCGCGCAAATTATTTGTAGTGTTGATATTTTGTAATGTCCATTGTGCCGATAGTAAACTTGGCAGACATACAAAGAGGAAGAAGAAGAATCGGCTCATGTTGGAGTTATTTAAATAATAAACAAAAATACAAATAGGCACCTATTTCCTATGGCACGACTTGTACACATTTTTAACGATTTACAGTTTCCGTATCTCCATTTTTCTCTTATTGATAGTAGATCTGTATGCGTTCAATAAAAAAAACAGGGAGAATAGCATGGTCATAAACCAATTGCAGTACACTTTTCAGCAAACAACTTTAGGACACAGTAGAGATAAAAATGGTTTATGTTTTCCGTCAAATTGGTATTATCTTCGCCTTCGGACAACCCCGCTATGAAAGAAATCACTTTTCTCAAGCAAAATCACCAGAAATGGCAAGAATTTGAAGCGATGCTCAATTCTGGTTCGGGTGGTAAGCCGGATGTACTGGCTGATTTGTTTGTGCAGCTTACCGATGATCTTTCGTATGCGCGGACGTTTTATCCAAACTCCAATACAGAACAATATTTAAATGGTTTGGCTGCGCGGGTGCATCAAGAAATTTACAAAAACAAAAAAGAGCGGCGAAGTCGTTTGGTTACTTTTTGGACGAACGAGTTTCCCGATTTGATGGGCAAGCAGCGTGGAAATTTATTCTTGACATTTTTGATTTTTGTGCTTTCGGTTTTTGTGGGTGTTATTTCAGCGCATCACGACGAAACATTTGTGCGTGTTGTGTTGGGCGATGCATACGTTGACAAAACATTGCAGAATATGTTGGACAATGATCCACTTGGTATTTACAAAAGTGAAAATCAATTTTCGATGTTTTTGTTTATTGCCTTGAACAATGCGCGCGTGGCTTTATTTTGTGTGCTAGCCGGATTGATTTTCTGTTGGGTGGGCGTTGCATTTTTGCAATTTACCAATGGGGTGATGTTGGGTTCGTTCATGTATTTCTTATACGATCATGGGTACATACACGAGGCTACCTTAACCGTTTGGATTCACGGCACGTTGGAAATTTGGTGCATTCTTGTTTCGGGCGCGGCGGGTATTGCGTTGGGGCGCGCGGTTTGGTTTCCGGGCCCGTGGCCGTGGAGCGAGTCGGTAAAGCGCGGGGGGCGCGATGCGTTGAAAATTGGCTTTGCCTTAATTCCGTTTATTTTTCTCGCTGCATTCTTCGAAGGTTTTGTAACACGCTATACCATGATGAATGATATGGGCCGCTGGGCAATCATTCTTTCTTCGCTTGCATTTGTCTTGTGGTATTTTGTACTCCTCCCGATTTTTCGCGAATGGCGCGAACATCAATTCGGACCTTTGGCCTATTTGGCGAACAAACACAACAGCAAATTCGCTAAAAAAATCTTAAAAGCTCTTGGTGGCGACCAACGGATTGCATTTATGTATATTCTGGGAACGCTTTGCATTGTGTTGCCAACGATCAATTTAATTATGCAAATTGTAACAGAAACAAAAGCCGAATCCATGACGTATTGGTTCTTTGGTCTTGTTACTTCAATCGGTGTATCGTGTTTTATTTTCGGATCGATTTGGATTGGTCGTACCGAAGAAAAGGACTTAACCATCGAACGTAAATCCACCTCTAAATCTGCTGACTATGAACGTAAGGCCCGTGCCGTTAAGGCTTGAACGCTTACGCAATTTTGGTGAAGTCTTTTCTGATGCGATGAAATTTATTCGCCAGAATTTTGGCGCGTTTTTTAAAACGGTCTTGTTTCTTGTTGGACCATTCTTGGTTTTATCCTCAGCGGCGAGCATGTATTTTCAGATCGAAGCGTTGGACATTGATCCGTATGAACGCATGAATCGCTTTGGTTCGTTGCTTGCAAAGAGTGCCTTGATTGATCGTTCTGCATGGCTTTTCAATGGTTTGATTACGGCCCTAGTCATCAGTCATTTTTTCAAAGTCTTCAAACAAAAAGGCGCAGGAAAATTTACGGTGAGCGATGTTGTTACATCTATTTTCAGCGACTTTTTAAATACGGCATTGACCTTTATTGTTGTTGCTTTTTTGACCGTAGCTTTTGGCGCCTTGATTTTTGTCATCATTTTTGGCATGGCTTCTAGCGCGAATGTAGGTGGCAGCGTTTTACTGGTCATGGGTGGTGGTATTGGTTATTTGATTTTAGCATTTCCTGTTTGGTACTGGATGTTTTCTGTGTTTTTTGTGCGTGCGATGGACGAAGATATTGGCGTATTTAGCGCCTTGTTATACGCCCAACGCATCATCAGTGGGCAATTTTGGAAAACGTGGGCAATCTTTTTTTGCTTCTGGCTATTGTTGTATGTTGTTGCGATGTGTATTTCTATTCCGTCAACGATTGCGTCGGGACTTGCGGGCGTATGGTCTGACCAGAATTTCTTTGAGGATGCGGATAATTACAGAGCCATGCAATTGATTTTTTCTTCCATTGCTTTATTTGGTCGTGCTATGGTTTATAGTTCATTCATGGTTCCTGTTGCCTTACATTTCTTTTCCTTGCGCGAATCGGAAGAGGGTGATGGTATTCGAAAACAAATTGAAGAAATTGGCAAACGTCAAGCAGAAGAAGATCGCATTGAACTGATGTATTAATTGATGAAGATGATTCGATATACTGTTGTCCTACTCTTGAGTTTGCTTTTTATAGCAAGCTCGGTGGCTGCGCAACCAGATATTGATACGACCAAACAACCGCAAAAAGTCATACTCGATACAATTCGCCGCGAACTGCGGCAACCGGATGCTCAAGTACAAGAGGATGCTTATGCGAATGAAGATTACAATTATGTGCGCGATCCTAAAAACACGGAAGCCGAGGAAACGGTTTTCGATCGCATCTTCAATCGCTTTTTAGAAGGTTTGGGAAAATCTGTAATCAAAGAAGATCAGCGCAATTGGTGGAATATATTCTTCATCATTCTTGCAATCATTCTTATCGTATTAATTGCGATGCGTATTACGAATACGGGATTCAATACCATTTTTAGCGGCAAAAGTAGAGCGGCTGAACCGATTGATGCGACGGCAAAAGATGTGGATATTCATGCTATTGATTTCGAACAACAGATCATTGATGCTAAAAAACGAAACGATTATCGTTTAGCGGTCAGGCTGTGGTTTTTGCGTACACTCAAACAGCTTACAGATGCCAACCACATTCGCTGGAAAGCGGACAAAACCAATACCGATTATGTTTTCGAATTAACCAATACGAAACATGTGTATGGCTTTCGTGAAGTAGCACTCATTTACGACCATATCTGGTATGGTGAATTTCCGGTTGATGGTCAGGTATATGATCAGGCCGAAGATCGTTTCCGTTCATTTTATCAATCCATTCGTTAATCATGTTTCGCAAAAACTGGATCTATATCCTTATTCTGCTCTGCGTTTTGTTTGCGCTGGTGGGTGTTGCGCGAAAGGGTGCGAAACGGGATGTGCGTTGGGAAAATGATTATACTGCCGGACGAAAAATGCCTTATGCTTGCAAATTGACGCATGCGTTTTTGAATGACATGATGGATGGCGATTTAGAAGATGTTCGGCAAACGGTTTACCAACAGCTTTCACAAAAAACGTGGAAAAATCGTAATTATGTGTTCATCAATTCGCAGTTTAATCCATCGCCGGAAGATGTTCATGAGTTGATGCGTTTTGTGCGCGAAGGCAATACGGTTCTTATTGCCGCACAATATATCGGTGGCGAACTTGTTGATTCGTTAGACATTGAAATCACCGATCCGATTTATCTGGATTATAAACATTCGTTGCATCGCGATTCTTCTTTTCAAGGTGTGCTCGTGAATCAAACCGATTTTGTGGAGGCAAACTTTTTGAATCCGGCATTGCATTACCGTAGCAACTACCGTTTCGATCGTACGCATTATGCGGGTGTGTTTAACAAAATCGACACGGCCAATAGCACCGCATTGGGCACAGATAAGCATGATTACATCAACTACATTGAAGTCAATCGTGGTAAAGGGAAATTCCTGGTTCATACGTTGCCCGAAGCGTACACGAATTATTACGCTTCGTCGCGCATCACATCGCCTTATCTTTTTCGTGCGCTGTCGTATTTGCCGCAACAGGAAACATTTTGGGACGAACATTATAAAGATGGTTTGTTGTTTGATGTGAACACGGATCGGCGGCGTTACATCATGGGCGAGCCTGCGCTGAAACGTGCGTATCAACTCATCATTGGATTGGGCTTTTTGCTTTTGCTATTTGGTATCAAACGCCGTCAACGCGCCGTTCCGGTTGAGAAGCCACTGGAAAATTCTACGCTTGAATTTGTCGAAACGGTTGGTGCGCTTTATTATCGTCAGGGAAATCACAACGATATTATGCGCAAAAAAATAAATTACTTCCTCGAATCGATTCGTTCGCGTTTTCAAGTGCAGACAGATGTTTTTGACGAATCGTTTGTACGACGTATCAGCCGCTTGTCGGGCGTTCCCGATTTCGATGTGCAACAGCTATTTGTTTTTATTGGCATGCTTCGTTCATCGAACAATATGGATGAGCAAAATCTCAAAAAACTCGAACAGCAAATCTGGGAGTTCAACCAAAAAAGTAAACGTTAATTTATATTCAATACGCCACAAACATGGAGAATCAGAATCCATTATTTACCAACCGCGTTCCGTTGAGCGATTTGCTTCAGGCGGTTGCCGAAGTGCGCACCGAAATTGGCCGCATCATCGTTGGTCAGGAACGCAGCATTGATTTACTCATTGCCGCCATTCTTTCCGACGGTCACGTATTGATTGAAGGTGTTCCGGGTGTTGCCAAAACACTTACAGCCAAACTCATTGCGCGAACGATCAATGTTGGTTTTTCGCGTATTCAGTTTACGCCCGATTTGATGCCTTCGGATGTTATCGGCACGAGTATTTTCAACCTCAAGAGCAATGAGTTTGAATTTAAAGAAGGTCCGATTTTTTCGAATATTGTGTTGATCGACGAGATCAACCGTGCTCCAGCAAAAACACAGGCGGCACTCTTCGAAGCGATGGAGGAACGGCAAATTACTGTTGATGGCAAAACACGCATGTTGCCACCGCCATTCATGGTTGTAGCGACACAAAATCCGGTTGAGCAGGAAGGCACCTACCGTTTGCCCGAGGCGCAGCTAGATCGTTTTCTGTTCAAGATCGAAGTGGAGTATCCAACGCTCGACCAGGAAACAAAATTGCTCACCGATTTTCATGCGCGCAAAAATGTGATCGACCTCAATTCGGTGAAAGCCGTTTTATCAGCAACGCAAATCAAAGCGTTTCGTGAAAAGGTTTATGGCTTGCATGTTGAACCGAACTTGATCCGTTACATTGCGCAACTGGTGAATTTCACGCGCAACAATGCTTCGCTTTATTTGGGAGCTTCTCCCCGCGCCTCTTTGGCAATCCTCACGGCATCGAAAGCAATTGCAGCCATGCAAGGTCGCGATTTTGTAACGCCTGATGATGTTAAGTATGTAGCGGTTCCGGTTTTGCAACACCGCGTCATGCTCACTCCCGACAAAGAAATGGAAGGCTTGACGGCACAACAAATTATTCGTCAGATTATCGAACAAGTTGAAATTCCCCGCTAACGCTCGTGCTTAAATTTTTCAAATCGATCTACCTCAGCAATCGTCTTTATTGGACGATCTTTCTGCTTGTACTTTTGTACTTGTGGGCGTGGTATTGGCCGATTTTATTGCCCATTGCAGAGATTGCGTTATGGGCGCTTCCAGCACTTGCGGTGGTTGATTTGATTTTGCTTTGGAGTCGTGGCGGAAAAGGTGTGGTGGCGCATCGTGAGGTGATGGATAAAATGTCGAATGGCGATATGAACGATGTACATGTTATTTTAGAAAATCGTTATCCATTTCCGGCGCGGCTGGTGGTATTGGATGAATTGCCGGTTCAGTTTCAGGCGCGCGATTTGCGTTTTCCGGTTTTATTGATGCCGTTTAAAAGTAAACGTCTGACGTATCGTGTGCGGCCTGTGCGGCGGGGCGAATATATTTTCGGACGCTTGAATGTGTATGCGCAGTCGCCATTGGGGTTGATTGAACGGCGGTATAAATTTGAGCAAGAACAACGTGTTCCGGTTTATCCATCATTTATACAAATGCGCAAATTTGAATTGCTTGCCGCCACCAATCGGTTGAATGAAGCGGGCATCAAAAAGATCAGACGCATTGGTTCTAATTTAGAATTTGATCAAATCAAAGAATATGTTGCAGGCGATGATCCACGCACGGTAAACTGGAAAGCCACCGCGCGTCGCAGCCGGTTGATGGTCAATACCTATCAGGACGAAAAATCGCAACCAGTCTATTCGTTGATTGATATGGGACGTGTGATGCGTATGCCTTTTGAAGAAATGAGTTTGCTCGATTATTCAATCAATGCGAGTTTAGTCATTTCCAATATTGCAATGCTGAAATACGACAAAGCCGGCGTGATTACATTTTCGCACAAAGTACATCAAGTGCTTCCAGCCGAGCGTCGCGGTTTGCAATTGCAGAAAATTTTAGAATTGCTTTTTGGTTCTAAAACAGGTTATCTGGAATCGGACTACGAACGTTTGTATGCAACTATTCGGCAACGTATTACGCAGCGGAGTTTATTGCTTTTATTTACTAATTTCGAGAGTTTATCGGGCATGCAGCGACAGATGAAATACTTGCGCCGCATTGCGAAAGATCATTTGTTGGTGGTTATCTTTTTTGAAAACACAGAGCTTCGTAGTTTTTTGGATGAGAAACCGAAAACCACACAAGAGATTTATTACAAAACGGTAGCGGAAAAATTTACGTACGAGAAAAAATTAATTGTGCGCGAATTGGAGAAGTATGGCATTCACACGATTTATACTGCGCCACAAAACTTATCGGTTAATACGATCAATAAGTATTTGGAGTTGAAAGCGCGGGGCTTGATTTAGAAGTTACAAAGGGTAAGTTTTAAGTTCCAAGTTTCAGATTCCAAGTTCCAGTTTCCAAGTTCCAGTTTCCAAGTTCCAAGTTTCAGATTCCAAGTTCCAGTTTCCAAGTTCCAAGTTTCAGATTCCAAGTTCCAGATTCCAAGTTCCAGTTTCCAAGTTCCAGTTTCCAAGTTCCAGTTTCCAAGTTCCAGTTTCCAAGTTCCAGTTTCCAAGTTCCAGTTTCCAAGTTCCAGATTCCAAGTTCCAAGTTCCAGTTTCTAAGTTCCAAGTTACAGATTCCAAGTTCCAAGTTCCAAGTTTCAGATTCCAACGAGTAAGAAATTATTGTGGTTTTCTCCGTGCTCAATTCATACGCAGATACGAGACTGGCTAGCTTCAGAGTAGAGCGATAGTTCTCGTACCAAACTCTTCGCACTGTTTCTCTTGCTGCATTTCGTATGCTGTCTAAAAAATAAAAACGTGAATTATAAGAGCCTGTTTAAAATTTGTCCCGAGGCTTCCGAACAAATTTTAAACAGGCTCTAAATCTCAACGCAAAAACACTCGCGTTCTAAGTTCCAAAGCACTTACGAAATACCAATCAATGTGATTTATGGTTACAATTGCAACATCGTGCTCATAAAAAAACAAACGGACCTGAATTTCTTCACGTCCGTTTATTTTTTGTATAAACTGTGCTTATTGCTTGTTCCTGTTTCCGAATTGGGTTAAGCTATTCTGCTTGTGCGTTATTTACTTTCAGTAGCTTTCTTGAGCAAATCTAAACCTTGTTGATTGGTTTTTTCCATTTCTTTTTTTGCACCAAATAACCACATAAAGAAGGCATCTACAATTCCGGATTGTACCTTGAAATCTTGTGTAACCTCGATGCCATTTTTTGTTTCCTTAAATGTATAATCGAATGTTGGTTTAGCAACAAATGGTTTCTGAATATCGCATTGCATGCCTACGAAATTAAACGTATCAATTTTTACGATTTCTTGGTAACCAATATCTTTACCGTTGTTGCCATTCCAATGATATTGCGCTCCGATAGCTCCGTCTGTACCTTTCACTTCATATTTTTGTGCTGGATCTTGCGCCAAAAATGGCGACCATTTGGGGAAGTTTTTGAGATAGCGAACCATATCAAACGTTTCTTCTTTTGAAGCATTGATGGTTACCGATTTAACAATCTGGATGTTTGTGAGTTTGCTGGCGTTATAAAAGCCCAATGCGAGGAATGCAACGAGTACGATTGCGAGTGCTGTGAGTATCATTTTCTTATTCATTTTAAGTTGTTTTTATCTTTTTATTTTTCGTTTCTACTTACATGGGCTGAATTGCTCTTACTTCAACTGATCCACCCATCCATAGAATAGGGCAGTTTTTCGCCATTCCAACAGCTTCGTCAATGGTCATGGCTTTTACAACCATATTTCCACCAAGCATTTGCTTTTCTGAAACATGTATGCCTTCCTGAATGGTCTGGTCTGCAAAAACCTGTTTCCCTTCAAAGCCAAGTTGATGTGTGCTGACAAGTTTTTCTTGAATGGCAATGTTGCCAATGAAAGCGCCCCATTGTTGGTGCATTTCTTTCAATTCTGTTTCTGTTGGCTGATAGTCGTTGCTTGGTTCGTAGCGAAACAAGAGCATGTATTCATTTTTCTGTACCATGTTGTTTTGTTTTTGTTTGTTATTGATGGTACAAATGTATAGGGGCGCTATCAGCCCAATCTTGTCCTAGGACAAGAAATGCAATTCGCTCAATTTTTCTTCATTTTCTGAAAAATGGCCCAATGCAAAAACAATATAGTTGGAGGTGCGAATGCTGGAATAATGCAGAATGGAAATACAGCCAACGTATCAACGCCCATCGATCCGGTATTGATCGATATTTTGGTGATGACATTTGCGGCAATGGCTGTAAACAAAATATCGAGTGCGCCAAAAGCATTCCAACAATAGGCCAGTTTCCGCGCATACGTCTTTTTATGTTGAATCGCCTTTACAACGAAAATACTGCTAATTGCAGTCAATACATCTCCCATTCCGGCAATGAACGCGAAGGGTTTGGGCAAAGCATCATGCACAGCAAGCAGGATAAAAAATACGCCAATAACACGAAACACATGCAATTTAATTAGGCTTTCGAGCGATGCGTTTTCTAAAATATTTTTGAAGGACTTGGTCTTTAATACGAGAACGAAAAGCAGAAAGCCATACGGAAACGTGGTGTACAAAAGCACTTTGGGCGGAAAAAAAACTTCATTGAACCAGCCGTTAAAACAAGCAATGGTGATGTACGCTAAGTATAAAATAAAAAAAGCAACAACAATTTTTAAAACCGATTTGTCTGTTGATTTTTCAGCTACGTTGCGAACGAAAAGCGTGATTAAGATAAACGGCAATGGAATAGCAATGAGAAAAGAAATTGAAATCCATTGTGGGACGATGTATTGCGCGAGTTCATTCATTTTGTATCAACGATTTCTTTTCTGATTCTACTTAACGAAGTATCTGTTACGCCCAAATAGGTTGCAATTTGTTTGAGTGGAACATTTTGCACAATATCGGGTTTGGTTTTTAAAAGGTTTAAGTACCGATCCTTTGCAGGATCGGCAATGATGGAAACGGAATGATTCTTCAATTCGAAATAATTGTTAACCAAACGTGTACGGCCAACTTCTCGAAAAGCTTCGATGTTGAACAACTTCATAAAGTCGTCAAACGTTATTTTCCATGCAACACAAGGTGTAATGGCTTGTATATTCTCGCGGCATTTTGTTTTTAAAAAATAAGAATGCCAATCAATGACAATATCTTTTGAGCTAAAAAACTTTGTACTAATATCATTCCCTTCTAAGTCGATCACATAGGATCTTGCAAAACCGCTCTCCATGAAGTAATAAAAATTTGCAGTCGTTTCTTCTCGGATTAAGAAATCATTCTTGGCAAATTCAAGACGTTGGTATTGGTTTAGAATTGTTTCTAAATCTTCTTTTTTGAAGTTTGCTTCATTAAAGATATTTTTCAGAAAATGATTATCGTTCATGCCGTACTATTTTATTTTTATATCGCTCTAATAGAGCAAAGCATTTGCAAAAAGAAAACGAATATAGTTTTTTCTTTAACGTCAGTTTAGAGCCTGTTTAAAAAAAAATTGAGAATTGTTATGATGGCTTTTTGTACCAGACGAGGCGCGTTTTGAAGGCCATAGCAGCGCGCCTATGGTCAAAAAATGGATCGTAAAATTGATGCTGCCGAAAAACAAGGCATCAAAACGTCAACACGAAATGTTGCTTCGGCTGTTCTCGTCTAAAAAACACAAGACCAAAATCAAACACATCAATACTCACACGAACTTGTGGATGTGCCGCAATTTCATTCCAAGCTCGTTCCATCTCTTCCGACCAATGAATGTCATCGAAGATAAAAACGGTATCGTTGTGAATGTGTGGTAAGCAAGCATGGAAATAATCGAGCGTTGGTTGGTAGCGGTGGTTGCCATCAAAAAAAACAAAATCGAGTTGTGGTAAATCGCGTAAGGTATCGGGAAGTGTTTGTTTGAATTCGCCCACCCGCACATCTACCCCCAAAGCCTCCACATGCTCACGCGCCCGCATGGCCGTCTCCGCGCACCCTTCGAGCGAAATGAATGTTTTGAAATCTGCTGCAGTAGCAATATACGCCGTTGTAATTCCCAACGATGTCCCCAACTCCAACACATACCGCGGCTTGACATGCGATGCGATGCGATGCAACAATTGTCCCTGCGCCGCTTGCTTGGCCGCATGTTTGGCAATATCAGCAATTTTTCGTGGACCAGAATTGCCCGTTCCAAAATCGGTAACGGTGATGCTTGCTGTGTTTGCTAAAAATTCTCGGCGTTGAACTTCGGCAGGATGATTTTCAAATGATTGATTTTTTGCATTGGGAAATACCCGTGTAATCAATTCAAACACAAAAGGCGAATGCACACCATGCTTAGAATGAGCCGCTCTGCGGTAATTCCACCATGCACGAAATCGAAATAAGACCGACATGCCGCGAAGATAAGAAGTCTTAGGTAAGCGTTGTTGCTCTATTGCGCTAATGCGGCAATACACGCTTCGCGTATGGCCCAAATTTCAGGCATGGTGTAAGGAATTTCTGGATGATCGGCGAGCCACGTTTCAATATACTGCTGATGGTAGAGCGGCTTGTATTCGCGAATTTGTTTGGGTACAATTTCAATTTCGTGAATTAAATCGGGCAGGAAATTTTGTTCCGAAAAATTCACGCCTGTACAATCGATCAAGGTGTTTGCACTTCTTAAGTAGGTGTGCGCTTCTGGAATTGCGATGAGTTTATGTTCCGCTAAAATAGCCGCCACGCGCGGCGTATTGTGTGCATGCATCATAAAAATACCGAGCATCAACCGCACACGTTTTACTTCTTGCTCCAAGGCCAGTTCGGCCAGTAAGGCATGTTTGGTGCTGCATGTTCCAAAACCCTCTTGCAACACAATATCATTTTGGTGTTTGTCCGAATTTCGTGCATACGGAAGTAAGCGAACAAAATCGCAAGCCGACGCGTAATCGGAAATACCTATCTGCAAAAACTGCTTTGAAATTGGGCCAAGTGGGTGAATCGAAAAGTTAACGATCATGGATAATACCTGTTACCGCACGAGGGAAACGTGGCCCAATAATCTACTCTTTTTATTTCGTGAATCGGAATAACTGATTCTCCAGACATAAACGTCTTCTTGACATTTGTTGCCTTTGTATGTACCGTCCCATCCTTTAGTGATATCGCGAGTTTGGTAAATTAAATTTCCCCAGCGATCAAACACTAACATTTCAAAATTCTCGACGTTTGTTCCAACGGGTGCAAAAAACTCGTTGCGTCCATCGCCATTCGGTGTAAACGCATTGGGTACATAAATCGTTGTTTCTTCTTCAACTACAACTGTGAGGTAGGTTGTATCGGCACATCCGCTGGCGTTGGTTACAATTAACATAGACGTATATGTCCCTGGGCCTGGATAGGTGTGTGTAACGTTACCGAAATTGCAAGTGTTGATGGAATCGCCATCGCCGAAATACAGAACACAGTTTGTTCCGCCAACAGATAAATCACTGAAGACAATATCTGGAGAAAGTTCGCTTACTGTTGTGGTATTGGAAGTCATATCCGCAATCGGATCGGGATAAACTGTAACCGCAGCTACAAATGTAAACGTGTCGATACAAGTACCGCCGTTGCTGGCAATGAGGACCACATCATACGTCCCGGGTAAATTGTAAAGATGTGATGGATTAGTTTGTACCGAACTATTATTTCCACCAGAAGCAGGATCACCAAAATCCCAAACGTAAGTGGTTGCACCAACCGTAGTGTTCGTAAACTGAATGGTAGATGGTGCACACGATCCTTCACTTGCTGTAAATACAGCCGTTGGTGCTGGACTCACCACAACGGTAAACGCCACAACGGTATTGCATCCATTTGCATCGGTTACGGTTGCATTATACGTTGTTGTTGATACTGGAGAAACAGTTTGCGATGTTCCGTTAGGTAAGTTGTTATCCCACGTTACGGTATAAGGACCAGTTCCACCAGATGGTGCAGCAGTAATTGTTGCTGTTGATCCGGCGCAAATTGTATCATTGCCTGTCAACGCAAGTGCAATAGGTGTTGGTTGTGTAATGACGATGGTTTGTGTACTTGAACAACCAGTACTGTCTGTAATGGTAACAGAATAACTTCCTGCACACATACCGGTTGCAGAATTTGTAGCGCTAATATTGGGCGACCAGACGTATGCATACGGTGGAACACCAGCAGTTGGCGTAAGCGTAGCCGAAGCGTTGCAATCGCCAGCACAACTTGCGTTCACTTGTTGAATATTTGCGGTTACTGCATTTGCAGCAGCAACATTGACAATGAATGTATCGGGTATGCCACAGGAATTCGCGTCGGTTACTAAAACCGAATACGTTCCGGCACACAAGCCAGAAGCTGTTGCAGCATTGCCACCACTTGGTAGCCATTGGTAGGAGAATGGCGGATTGCCACCATTTACAGTAACCGTAGCCGTGCCATTGCATTGATTACAAACATCGGGCGTATGGGCTGTTGTTGCGGTAAAACTCGTAGCGCATTGCAGCAGGTCAATGAAAACACCCGAATCGAGAATGCAGTCGCTTGCATCGGCAATGGCTATTTTGAAATGGTAGCTTTGACAAGGAACCAATCCAACACCAGCCGTAATCACAACCGTCATACCACTATACACAATAGTTGATCCATTGGTATTGTCGATGTAATATGCACAATTCATACACGGGCCAGCATTGGCGTTTCCGTTGTTGATGTTGTTGATGGTAACGGGAATATTGCCCGGAATAACGGCAATGTTTTGACTGACGTAGGGCGGGCCGTTCGGATTTGGGCCTGTAATGAAAAATCCAAAAAGGTCATTGATGGAATTGACGAAGATGGGATATTCTTCGGAGCCAAAAACAAAACGAATGGTGAGTGAATCGCATTTGGGGATGATGTCAAATTCGAGAATACAAACATCGTTATTCGCAGTTGGGTCAATGGCAACTAAATCGGGATCGTTTAACGTTGTTCCAAAGCAAGTACTAGTTGATGTTTGCGAGAGGTTTGTATTTCCACAGGAATCGGCAGAACCGGTTGTTAAAACAATGCCGTTGCCAATACCGAGATTGGTTGTTAATCCATTTGAAAATGTCCCAGAAGCACCTGCGCCACAATTGAGTGTAACATTCGACACCTGCAAGCCGCTGCCAATAAGCGATTGCATGAGTGTATTGGCATTTGCGCCAGAATTGACCACGAGCTGCGCACGCATAGCGAAAGGCGAGAACAGCAATAGAATTAAAATGATGCGCAATAAAACGAGTTTCATGCTTTTATGATTGACCAGAATAGTTTGCCAAAATTCTGGTATTGAGCATGGTAAAGATAAGAAAATCTGTTGTATAGCAAAAACAAAGATTGACAAAGCGCTTTACTCAAACGTTGATTTGTTGTTGTTCTGAGCCAGCATCTAGTTTTTGAATTTCAGGCTTGGGCAATTCGACATGTTCCATAGCATCAATTAAACCTAAATCCAATCGTGTAATACCATCGGCTTGCTGCGAAAACATGGGTAGAAATTTTGCACCAAAAATAATTTCTTCTGCACGGTAAGAAGACCTTGAATAGACTGTTTGCGAAAATGTGTCGTCAAAGGCTTTGACAAGAATGACAAATTCGGCTTTCATTTCGATGATGTCTGCTTCGTTCATTCCATAGAAAGGGCTGGCTTCGTCAATCGGATGAACGACAGTCCAACTTAAAGGAAAGAGGTTGATTTTTTTACGTTCGAGTGGAACAGCGAGGTAGTTGCGAACTGTTTTTCCGGGTTCGGTATAAGCGAGTGTAATTTCAACTTCTACCTCAATCAATTGGTTGCTGCGTTGGTTGCAAATCCGAAACATGAACGCGGTGATGTTTTTGTATGGCGCAATCACGGCTTTGGTGCTGTATAAAATTTTGGCTTCGGGTCTTGAAAATCGGCCATATAGTAAACCCGTTGCTAATGCGAAACCGAGAAGGCCAAGCATCGACTCAATAGCAGCAACAGAACTAGCTAAGGAACCAATAGGTGCAATGCGGCCATATCCCAAAGTGGTTAGCGTTTGTGAACTAAAGAAAAAAGCATCTAAAAATTTTTGCGTTTCGCTGCCCGCTAAATCAATACCAGCAAGATGCTCTACACCTACCCAATAATAGATCGTAGCAAAGACCAAATTCATGATGAGGTAGAGCATCAAAATTCCAAAAATGAATTTCCGCCACGACATGGAAATCAAGAGGTGATAAATCTCGTAGGGTTTGAATTTTTCTGCGCCCACACGATTCACGTTGAATGATCCGTCTTTATTGACATTACGAGCGTTACCATCGCGCGTACCTAAGCCTAAATCGTCTGTCGTGGTAACGGGTTTATTGAATTTTCGGGAAAATGCCATAGTTATAAAATAAGCCTACTATAAAACTAGTTGATCAACGTTTGGTGTACTGCGAATCGTAATAATTTTTGTAGTCGCCGGAAGTAACTTGATTGAGCCATTCTTGATTAGCAAGGTACCAATCAACCGTTTTTTCGAGTCCTTCTTCAAACTGAAGTGAAGGCATCCAGCCCAATTCATTTTTCAGTTTTGTAGCATCAATGGCGTAGCGCAAATCGTGTCCGGCGCGGTCTTTCACAAAGGTGATGAGCTTTTCGGAATCGCCCGTATTGCGGTTTAATTTTTTATCGAGGATGCGGCAGAGCAAACGAATGAGGTCGATGTTTTTCCATTCGTTGTGGCCACCGATGTTATAGGTTTCGCCATTTTTTCCGGTATGCAAAATAACATCAATAGCGCGCGCATGATCTTCGACCCACAACCAATCGCGCACATTTTCGCCAGCGCCATAAACTGGAATGGGTCGGCTGTTGACGATGTTGTTGATGGCAAGTGGAATTAATTTTTCGGGAAAATGATACGAGCCGTAATTGTTGGAACAATTCGAGATGACTACGGGCAAACCATAGGTATCGTGGTAAGCACGCACAAAATGATCGGAACTGGCTTTGGATGCGGAATATGGGCTATGCGGATCGTAAGCGGTTGTTTCTGTAAACATGCCTTCATCGCCAAGTGATCCGTAAACTTCGTCGGTAGAAACGTGGTAGAAACGGCGGCCATCCATGCGATCTTTCCAAGCGTGGCGGGCGGCATTAAGCAAATTTACGGTACCCACCACATTGGTCATCACAAATTCGATGGGATTGGAGATCGAGCGATCGACGTGCGATTCGGCAGCGAGGTGAACAACGAATTGAAAATCGTGTTCGGTAAAAAGTTGTTGCATGGCTGCGGCATCAACAATATCTGCTTTAACAAATTGGTAATTGGGTTTATGCTCGATGTCGCGTAGGTTGGCGAGGTTGCCCGCATACGTGAGTTTATCGAGGTTGACAACATGGTAATCTGGATAGTTGTTGACCAAACGCCGCACAACATGCGATCCGATAAATCCGGCTCCGCCGGTTACGAGAATTTTAATTTTGCTCAAGGTTGGATTTTTTTCTAGGTCTGTAAAATTACAAGTTTTGAGCGGATTGGGCAACGAAACGGAATAATGTAGCGATTTGTTTAAGGTGAGAAATTGCTTGATTAAATTATTTAAATTTGTAGTGCATGAAACGTTTTTCAAGTTTTAACGAACTCAAGACAAGTGAATCAAAGAGCCTTGACCCCAAGGCTAACACGATTGCGCTTGAGCAGGAATTGAAACAATTCATGGAAGTATTGAAGCAGGCTAAAAAATCAGCGGAATTAAAGACTTATGCTAAGTCAGAATGAATGATTTAACGGAAAATTTTCTCGTTGGCACACCATACTCATTTCAAGATGGCATTTTAAAAGTCTGTACAGCCTTAAATACTCATGGCGTAAATTATTTGATCATTGGTGGTACGGCGTTTGCAATTTATGGCCGACACAGAATGTCTATTGAGGCTAGCGGTAAAATAGCAACGAAACATGATTTTGACTTCTGGTACGCTCCTACTTATGAAAATTACTACAAGCTTCTAAAAGCGTTAGCTTCATTAGGTATTGATACATCTGAATGGTTAGAAGAGCAAATACCTAATCCGCGAAAATCTTTTTTTAGGCAGGAGTTTGATTCTTTTAAAGTAGATTTCTTACCAGAAGTTATCGGGCTAAATAATTTCGACAATTCTTTTGCTAACCGCAAGACTTTATTGATCGCTGATACCGCAATGCACTTTATATCCAAAAGCGATTTAATAAAAAGCAAAGAAGCAAACAATCGAGCAAAAGATATTGATGATTTAAATGAACTAAAGAATTCTTCCTCTGACGAAAACTAGATTCCCTTTTCGCTCAAAAAACCTAAAATGAAAAACGCCTATTTTGATGAATAGGCGTTTTTGCAATATTAAAATGTGGTTCATTACAAACTCCAATAATTCAATTTCTTGATTTTGCCGCGCAACATGCCTTTCACATCCACAACAATGCCATTTTTCGACATGAGGGAGGCATAGTATTTTTCATCAAAGCCAAGGTATTCTTTGTGGTTGACAGCAACAATAACACCATCGTACCCTTTTGCAACGCGGCTGAGTCCAAAACCATATTCGTGTTTGAGTTCGTCGCTATCGGCATGCGGATCGGTAACGTGAACCGTTAGTCCGTAGGATTGCAATTCTTTGACAATATCGGCTACTTTAGAATTGCGGATGTCGCTGACATTTTCTTTAAACGTTGCGCCCATGATGAGCACTTTCGTTGATTTGGAAACATTTTTACCAGCGGCAATAATTTTCTTAACGGTATTTTTTGCAATGTAATTGCCCATCGAATCGTTTACAAAACGTCCTGAGTTGATGATGCGGGCGTGATAGCCAAGTTCCATCGCTTTATGCGTGAGGTAATATGGATCGACACCAATGCAATGGCCGCCAACGAGACCGGGCGAAAATTTCAAGAAGTTCCATTTGGTTCCGGCAGTTTCAAGTACATCGTAAGTATTGATCTGCATGCGCGAAAAAATGATGGAGAGTTCATTCATCAAAGCAATGTTGACATCGCGTTGTGTGTTTTCAATGATTTTTGCGGCCTCGGCAACTTTGATGGATGCTGCGCGGTGCGTTCCTGGCTCAACAATGATTTCGTATGTTTTAGCAATTACGTCCAGGCTTTCTTTGTCGCAACCAGAAACGACTTTCAGAATTTTGGTGATGGTGTGTTCGCGGTCGCCGGGGTTGATGCGCTCGGGTGAATAACCAACTTTAAAATCTTTTTTGAATTTCAAACCCGATTCTTTTTCGAGCACAGGAATGCAATCTTCTTCGGTACAACCGGGATAAACAGTTGATTCAAAAACAACATAATCGCCTTTCTTCAAACATTTGCCAACGGTTGTTGATGCGCCAAGCAAAGGACGCAGATCGGGCAAATTGTGTTCATCGATTGGTGTTGGAACGGCAACGATAAAGAATTTTGCTTCACGCAATTTTTCAATGGAGGCTGTAAATTCGATGTCGCAATTTTTAAAATCGTCTTTGGCTAGTTCGCTGCTTGGGTCGATTCCTTTTTTCATCATCGCAACACGTTTTTCGTTGATGTCGAAACCGATGACTTTTGCTTTGCGGGCAAAGGCGAGCGCGATGGGAAGACCGACATAGCCGAGGCCAATGACTGCGATTTTTTCTTTTTTACTGAGGAGGTCGTTGTACAAACTCATATCCGGTGTGGGTTGTTATTGCTTGCGGTTGGGTTGACGAAGGGCATAAATACGTTCGATGATATCGACTACTTTTAATCCTTCGAGGGCGTTGGTGGTAATGGAAGTTCGGCCTTTGAGTGTATCGATGACATTCTCGATCACAAAATGGTGGTTGTTTGCAGATCCTTTGTATGCGCCGTAATCATTGGCGGGTGCAGTTTCTGCCAATTGGGGCATGGTGTAATTTTCGATGTGGCAGTATTCTACTTTATCCATGTATTGTCCGCCAACTTTCACACTTCCTTTGCTGCCGACAAGGCTGATGCTGCTTTCTAAATTTTTATCCCAAACAGCGGTAGAGTAATTGATGCAGCCCATTCCGCCATTGAGAAAATTAAAACTCACAAAACCAGAGTCTTCAAATTCGGTTAGTGAACCGTGATTGAAATCGGCAAATTTTGCTTGCACTTGATCTAAGTCGCCAAAGATCCAATAGAGCAAATCGATCCAATGCGAGAATTGCGTGAACAATGTTCCGCCATCGAGGTTTTGTGTTCCTTTCCAATTTCCTTTTTTGTAGTAGCGATCGTCGCGGTTCCAGTAGCAGTTGAGCTGCACCATATAAACATCGCCAATAATTTTTTTCTCAACGAGTTCTTTCAACCAAACAGATGGTGGCGAATAGCGGTTTTGCATGACACAAAACACATTGCGACTAGCTTGGAGTGCTTGGTGAATAACGCTTTCGCAATCGGCTTTACTGAGGGCCATGGGTTTTTCGCAAACGACGTGCATTCCAGCAGCGAGCGCTTTCACGGCATGTTCGGCGTGTAAGCCATTCGGTGTACAAACATTCACAACCTGAATATCAGGATGAGCAGCGAGCATTTCTTCAATGGATGTGTAATAGTGTTCATTGATCGCATTAGGCTGCGTTGTGGCTGCTGGAAGAACATCGCAAACGGCGATGAGTTGCGCTTCGGGGTTGCGGCGAATCATTTCGGCGTGTCGTTTGCCAATATGACCTTGTCCGGCAACAGCAAATTTTATGGGAGAATGGCTTGTCATGAAAATTGCGTTCAGGTGGAAAGTTTAGTAACCTGTCCGTTTTCTAATTTGTATGTTTCGTTGCTTTCGGGGCAAATGGCGGTGTTGGAAGCATCGAAATTAAGGCGATGTCCGAATTCGCTCATCCAGCCCAATTGCCGCGCAGGATTGCCAACAAGCAAGGCATAAGGAGGAACATTTTTTGTAACCACAGCACCAGCGCCAATAAAGGCAAACGCGCCAATATCGTGCCCACAAACGATGGTTGCGTTGGCACCAATGCTTGCTCCTTTTCCAACATGTGTTTTGGCGTATTGTCCGCGGCGGTTTACAGCGCTGCGCGGATTGGTAACGTTTGTAAACACGCAAGATGGACCGAGAAAAACGTCATCGTCGCAGGTAACGCCTGTGTATAAGGAGACGTTGTTCTGAATTTTGACATTGTTTCCGAGAATGACTTCGGGAGAGATGACGACGTTTTGACCGACGTTGCAGTTTTCTCCCATCACGCAGTTGGGCATGATGTGGGAGAAGTGCCAAATTTTTGTGCCTTTGCCAATTTTACAACCTTCGTCGATGATTGCAGTAGGATGGGCATACCACTCGTTTTCCATAGTGTAAGAAAAGGAGTGTAAAGGTAGTAAATCCGTGAATTATCGGGTTATTTCGTTGTGTTTTGCGCTTTCATTTGGCGCAACCAGTTTAGAGCCTCTTGTTCGTCAGTAAACAAACGGGTTGGAATAATGGGGCGAAAGATGCGAACATAAGCATTAGCAATACCTCGAGCCACACGCCCACCAATTAAAAGAGCAATAGCTGCTTGGTAGTTAGAATGGTCATTGTTGGAACTATACTTCATAACACTAGGCGAAATCTGGGAGATTGATATATTTCTACCATCGAAGAGAATATATATTTTACGGTCTTTTATAAATTCTTTGGCCTTTTGATTAAATTCCATTGCCATTTCCAATGTAATCTCAAAATCTACTTGAGCATCGGCAAATAATATATCTGGCTCAGGCTCGTAAACGGTAGCGAGTGAAGACTGAAAAAGTAAATTGGTTTTCATTTTGAGGCTAAGTATCCAACAATCAAGTGTAAAATTAACAGAAGAACTTCAACATTTGCGATTTATATCAGATTAACTTACAAATTCATCTTTGCATTCATACTTCTGACCCATTCCAATGCTTTTGTTTCTTCTGTAAAAACACGTGTAGGTACTTTGGGTCGAAAAACGCGGATGTAAAAAGAGCAAACTTGCATCATGAGTTTGCTATTGATAAGCATGGCAAAACAAGTTTGGTATTTCGCATATTCATTGTCCGAGCTATAACGCATAACTTCATTCGGAATTCGGGTAATGGTAATATTTCTAGCATCGAACAAAACGCCTTTAATTGTTTCGCCCATTACTTTTAATGCGTGTTCGTTGTGTGCTTTGACAATAGCTATGGTGAGTTCAAAATCAATGGTAACGACGACGTGTAAAATATCTTGCTCTGGCTCATAAACATCGGCCATCTGCGATCTGAAGAGAAAATTGGAAATGGATGAATTGGTAGTGGGGGGCATGAGCGAACAATTCAACCGAATGGCATTGTTTTTAAAAACAACGTATTCGATTCGTGGGACGTATCAAAATTACGATAAAGAAATCTTTTCAACTATCGTTTTTTCAAAGATATAATTATAATCTCGATTATTACACGCAAAACTACTTGTTTTCGATGCCATCTATGTATGGTTGAAGCCATTTTGTGGCTTCGCTGGCATCGGTAAAAATGCGTGTTGGTGTTTTGGGTTTAAAAACACGCAAATAAAAATTGGCAATGAGCTTTTGTGCGAGTCCTCGAATTAAGATGGCATACGCATTCTGATATTGAATAAATTCATTATCGGCTACATAACGCATAACATCTGCAGGGTAATAGGTAAGTTCGATGTGCCTCATATCCATGAGAATAACCACCACTTTTTTATCTAAGACTTCGGCAATACGGACATAAGCATCCTTGACCAATTCCAATGAAATTTCTTTATTGGCGGTCAGATCAACACAGACTAACCGATGCTCAATGGTAATTTTTGCCAGATCGGTTTCAAATATTTGCGCTTGTGTTTCTGCGATCATTTCTTAACAAACTCGCGGTGTTCTTTTTTATGTAATTCGTCGGGCGAAAGTGTTTTAAAGTAAGCGTATGTTCTTTTGAGTCCTTCTGCCCGATCAATTTTCGGTTCCCAGTTGAGTATTTTTTTGGCAAGTGTAATGTCTGGGCGGCGTTGTTTGGGATCATCGGCAGGTAATGGATGAAAAACCATTTTCTGTGCAGTTCCGGTGAGTTTGATGATTTCTTCGCCAAATTCTTTGATGGTAATTTCTTGTGGGTTACCAACATTGACCGGACTTGAATAGTCGCTCAACAACAAGCGGTAAATGCCTTCAACCAAATCATCAACATAACAAAACGAACGGGTTTGTGAGCCGTCGCCAAAAACGGTTAAATCTTCGCCACGCAAAGCTTGTCCGATGAATGCCGGAAGCACACGTCCGTCGTTGAGACGCATGCGTGGCCCGTATGTATTAAAAATGCGTACGATGCGTGTTTCTACACCATGATAGGTGTGGTAGGCCATGGTCATGGCTTCCATGAAACGTTTCGCTTCGTCGTAAACACCGCGTGGCCCAATTGGATTGACATGGCCCCAGTAATCTTCTGTCTGTGGATGAACGAGTGGATCGCCATACACTTCGGATGTTGATGCCACGAGAATACGAGCTTGTTTGGCTTTTGCAAGGCCGAGCAAATTATGCGTTCCGAGCGACGACACTTTGAGTGTCTGAATGGGAATTTTCAGGTAGTCGATTGGACTTGCGGGTGATGCAAAATGCAAGATGTAGTCGAGGTTTCCGGGCACATGCACAAATTTGGAAACGTCGTGGTGATAAAATTCAAACCGTTCGTTGCTGAACAGGTGTTCAATATTTTTAAGATCGCCTGTAATGAGGTTATCCATGCCCATGACATGGCATCCTTCGGCAATAAAGCGATCGCAGAGATGTGAACCTAAAAAACCGGCAGCACCGGTAATGAGTACTCGTTTTGCAGCCATTCGGAATAAAATTGAAGTAAATTGGAATGGTTGCGAAGGTACAAAAAGACAGGCGATGGTGTGCAGAAAAATCCAGTCGTGCAGAAATGCCGTAGATCATACTAAACTCATCCGATGCGGCATTTCTATTTTTTTGTTTTGCTTCTTTTTTCTTCAACAGCAGCTTCCGGTCAAACGGATGCGCGTGTTCCGTTGCGGCGTAATATTCAGTTTCATTATAGCAACGATTTTTTTACGGCAACAGATCACTACTATACGCAGGGGGTGCGCTTGGAATTGGCGTTACCAGCATTTCGTTTTTTGCGCAAAACGTATTTGTTTCCGAAATTGAAATCGGGCGCAGACGAAGCGTTTACCTTGGCTTTTAATCAGCAGTGTTTTACGCCCACATCGTTATATAATGACAATATTCTTTTTGGCGATCGGCCATTTGCTGGTGCGATTTCGTTATCGGCACAACGTATTTCTACAGACACGTTGCAACATTTAAAATTGAGTTCGGAATTGCAATTGGGTGGTGTTGGTCCGTGTTCGAATTGCGAAGAAACGCAACGTACGATTCACGATTGGCTGGACAATATAGACCCACATGGTTGGCAACATCAAATAAGGAATGCGCCCTTGGTGAATTATAATTTACAGCTTGAAAAAGGTTTTGTAAACGCTAAGAACTTGCGTGTTGCGGGTGTAGGCACAGCGCGGGTAGGCTCGCTTTATACAAACCTGCAAATGGGTGCGGTGATTAGGGCGGGGAGGATGAATAATTATTTTCATCCGTGGCAAAAAGGGCGCGATTTTCGGTGCTGGATTGTCGTTGGAGGAAGTGTACTTGGTGTTGGTTACAATGCGACGATGCAAGGCGGGTTGATGGGCGAAAAAAGTGTACATGTACTTTCTCCGAATCAAATCAACAGAGTAGTTTGGCGGGCGGATTACGGCTTGGAAGTGGCCTACAAAAAATTAAATGTGCACTATTTATTTGTGGACATTAGCCCTGAATTTAAAACAGGCTTACGCCACCGCTGGGGGCATTGCAAAATTTCAGTATCGTTTTAAGCAAACGAATTTTCAACAACCTTATTCAGGAACAACAGTAGCGCGTCCGATGCTGGCGTAATAATAGCCTTGCTCGGCCATTTGTTCGAGGCTATACAAATTGCGTCCGTCGAAGATGGCCTTGTTTTTCATCGAAGCATTCATCTTATCGAAATCGGGTGTGCGGAACAAACTCCATTCGGTGCAAATGATGAGTGCGTCTGCTTGGTTCAAAATATCATAAGCATTTAAGCCGTAATGAATTTTATTGCCGATGGTTTTGCTCACATTGTCCATCGCTTCGGGATCGTAGGCGTAAACGGTTGCTCCTGCATTGACCAATTCGTCGATGATGTAGAGTGCAGGTGCTTCGCGGATGTCGTCGGTATCGGGTTTAAAGGCGAGACCCCAGATGGCGATTTTTTTACCGTGCAGGTCGTTTTTGAAATAGGCGTTTACTTTGGGAATGATGATTGTTTTTTGTTTTTCGTTGATGGTCATCACCGCATTCAAAATCTGCATTTCTTGATTGACTTCAGCAGCGGATTTTGCGAGTGCTTGAACATCTTTCGGGAAGCAACTTCCGCCATAGCCGATTCCGGGAAACAAAAAGCGTTTTCCAATGCGATCGTCAGAGCCAATACCGATGCGCACTTTATCAACATCAGCACCGACTTTTTCGCAGAGGTTGGCAATCTCGTTCATGAATGTAATTTTTGTAGCGAGAAATGCGTTTGCGGCGTATTTGGTCAACTCGGCAGATTTTTCGTCCATGAACAAAATTGGGTTTCCTTGGCGGACGAATGGTTTGTACAATTCTTCCATGAGCTTACGCGCTTTTTCTCCGCTGCATCCGATTACAACACGATCGGGTTTCATAAAATCATCCACAGCAAATCCTTCGCGCAAAAATTCGGGATTGGATACTACATCAAATTCTACTTGTGCATTTTTTGCAATGGCGGCATGTACTTTTTCGGCTGTGCCAACAGGAACAGTACTTTTATCCACGATAACTTTGTAATCGGTGATGAGTGTACCGAGCTGCGCGGCAACGCCGAGTACGTACGAAAGATCGGCAGAGCCATCTTCGCCTGGAGGTGTAGGAAGAGCGAGGAAAATAATTTTCGCGTTGGCAATGGCTTTGGCAAGATCGGTGGTAAAGCGTAGGCGACCTTGTTTGATGTTGCGTTCAAAAAGTACGTCGAGGTGTGGTTCGTAAATCGGGATGATTCCGTTTTTCATTTTCTCGACTTTGGCTGCGTCAATATCAACACAGGTTACATCGTTTCCGGTTTCTGCCAAACAGGTTCCGGTAACGAGACCAACATAACCTGTTCCTACAACTGCGATATTCATAATTTATTGAGTTAAAATGATTTTTTCGATTTGGGATTTGAACCAGTTAGTTTTTGCTAGTTCAATTGTTTGGATATTTTTCGGGCGGAATTCTCCACAGTATTTTTTCATGGAAAAAACCTTGTAATATGTCTCAAAATCATCGGACTTGAGCATTACGAGAATTGCAGAAGAATTTTCTTCAAATTCTTTACGGCGTTCTTGTTGCCCTTCTGCTTTGAAATAGGGGTAACTATTTCGGCTTCGATGAAGACCTAGAGCAATATCTGCAATAAGTCTATTTTTTTCTTGCGTAATTTGTTTTTCGTACTGCTGCTTGTCAAACGTTTCACCTTTTTGTGAAAAATAAGCTACTATATTTTCGGGATGATAGAGGTAATTTTCAAAGCAGTAATAGTTGAGCAGTAAAAACCGTTTTTTCTCAGCCATAATTTCCTCACGTTCATCATCTGTAAGGAAATCACGATCAGCAAGTCCTTCATAAGGTTCTGTGTTTGTTCGGAAGTAAACATCGTTGCGATCAACAGCATCGACAAAAACAACATCTTGGAGCAGCATTGTATTGTAGATTTTAGCATTTGCTCGTTCTGCAAAAACAATGCGTTTATCGCTCAAGAGTGCGGCAAGGGATGCTGATGGGATTGCGATTTCAAAAACTTCGTAGCCTGCTTTTAATGCGGGTGTAATAAGTTGCGGTTTATCGAAATCTAAATTATCGAGATCAATAATTGCGGCATGATTAGACTCATTTGCATATTCAATAAATCCAAGGGAATGACTTGCTGTCCATAGTTGGCAATTATCCGGAATCCAGTTTTCGACAACTTCTTTAAGAAGTTTCTTTTGCAAGGTTGTATTCAAATGAACATCAAGTTCATCGATAAAATAAATGGTATTTTGATAGTTCTGCTGGCGAACAAAGAAGTTTAGCAAAATATTGAATACTTCTTTCTCCCCAGTACTTAACATATTATAATGATACTCAGATTCACCTTTCTTAAATCGGACATCAGCTCCTTCACCTCCTCCAGAAGGAATTAAAGAACTGAGTTGTAGCGAAATATGTTCTGTGTTCCCAAAGACTCTACTAATTGCTTCATTTAATGGCTTAAGAAATTGTAAACGAACTTCTCCCGATGTTTTTTCCGAATGGTCTTGATACGCTTGCAAAAGGCGGCGAGCAATTAGTTCTAAGTCATTGTACAATCGAAAATCACGAGCGGCGTAACTTGAAGGTCTGTCTAAATCACCACTTAGTGTTGCATTAATATCAGATCGTTGATTATATCTAAGAAAAGGAACTTGTCTTAAAGCAGACCTACCATAAAACAAGGTTTCATTACTAATTCCTTTAGTTCGAATACCGGAATAACCAAAATAGTCAATGCCACTTCCATCAGAAAAACTTACAAGTATTCTGTATTCTTCTTGATTCCTTTTAGTGAAATAACCTTGTGGCGGTTTAAATTCGATTTCTCCTTTGGGGTTAACTAATTCAAACGCATCAAACACCGAACTCTTTCCACTTCCATTCGCACCAATCAGCAAGACCAATTTTGGCGGTGTTTGCAGACTCGACAAATCTATTGTCAGGTCTGTAAATCGCTTAAAATTTTGAAGTTGTAGCTTGGAGATAAACATGTTCTGTTATTTTACTGATTCACAAATTCTAAAACAGCATCAGTGATGTATTTCAAGGTTTCTTCGTTTAATTCGCTGTGCATGGGTAACGAAACAACACAGGCACATAATTTTTCTGTAACCGGAAATGCGCCGGATACATAGCGTTCGCTTTGATAAGCTTTCTGCATGTGCAGAGGAACGGGGTAATACACCATAGACGGAATTCCTTTATCGGCAAGGTATTTGCGTAATGCGTCGCGATCTACGTTTTGTAGTTGGAGGGTGTATTGGTGAAAAACGTGCGTGGTATTTTTTGCGCGGGCTGGTGTTTTAATTTTTGGATTTCCAGCGAGTGCGTTATCGTAATAATTAGCGGCGGCATTTCGTGCGGCGGCGTATTCGTCGAGATGACGTAATTTGATGCGCAGAATAGCGGCTTGAATGCTATCGAGGCGTGAGTTAACACCAATGCTGTCGTGATAATATTGAATGCGTTGGCCGTGGTTGGCGATCATTTGCATTTTAGCGGCAAGCTCATCGTCGTTGGTGTACATGGCACCGCCATCGCCGTAGCAACCGAGATTTTTTGATGGGAAGAAAGAGGTGCAACCGATGTGTCCAATTGTTCCTGCTTTTTGTTTTTTACCGTCGGCACGAGTATAGTCTGCACCAATGGCTTGTGCAACATCTTCGATGATGAAGAGGTTGTGTTTTTGCGCAAGTTGCATGAGGCGTTCCATATCGGCGCATTGACCGAAGAGGTGAACGGGAACGATGGCTTTGGTATTGGGGGTGATGGCTTTTTCAATAGCTTCGATGTTGATGTCGAAAGTATCGGGATAAACATCAACGAGTACGGGAGTAAGTCCGAGCAGGGCAATGACTTCGGCAGTAGCGGCATAAGTAAAGCTTGCTGTAATGACTTCGTCGCCTTGTTTGAGGCCGAGTGCCATCATGGCAATTTGCAGGGCATCGGTTCCGTTTGCGCAGGGAATGACATGCTTTACGCCTAAATAGGTTTCGAGTTCAGCTTTAAACGATTTGACTTCTGGCCCATTGATAAAAGCAGACGAACGAATGACGCCGAGTACTGCAGCATCAATTTCTGATTGAATTTTTTCGTACTGGCCGAAGAGATCGACCATGTGAATTTTCTTTGTTACTGACTCCATACGATTAGAAACGTTTGAATCTCGCGAAGATAGCTATTTTCGTGCTGAACAGGTTGATTTCGGGTTACTAGCGGGCGATTTGGCTTTAATTAACGTTGTTTTTACGAAAAGGATAAAAGCCGGATATTTGGAAGGAGTTTGTTTATCTTTACATGGTTATGAAAAAAGTATTTTTAGTTGCTTTTAGTTTGCTTTTGTTTGTGGCTGGTAGCTATGCTGGTCCGGGCAAAACCATTAAGGATACGGTTATTTCGTGTGGTGCGTTTTCGGCATCGTATGCGTTTCAGTTGCCGGGTGGTGATTTAGCCAAACGTTTTGGGCCAAATTCAAATGCGGGTGCATCGGCTTGGTATAAAACAGATCGCAACTTTTTTTACAATGTGAGTTGGTCGTATATTTTCGGGCAGCAGCTCACGAGTACAACGATTTTCGACAGTATTGCTACGGTTGATGGTTTTGTGATTGATCGGGAAGGGAAATATGCCGACGTGCGAATTTTCGAGCGTGGTTTTACGTTGGGCGTGAATGCCGGAAAATTATTCCCGATGCTTGGGCCAAATCCAAATTGTGGCTTGTTGACGACAGTTGGTTTGGGTTGGATTCAGCACAAATACCGCATTTATGATAATGGTGCGCGGACGCCACAATTATCGAAGGAATATTTGAAGGGGTATGATCGGTTGACGGGTGGTTTGGCGGTTACCGAATTTGTGGGGTATTGGTTTATGAGCAACAATCGTTTTGTGAATTTTTATGCGGGGATTGAGGCGACGCAGGGATTTACGAAGAGTTTGCGTTCATGGGATTATACATTGATGAAAGCGGATACGGAGCGTCGGATGGATTTGTTGTGGGGTGTGCGTGTGGGTTGGGTGATTCCGATTTATCAAGGTGGCGGAAAAGAGTATTACTATAATTATTAATTCATGCGGGGGCTGTACACATTTAATTTATGGTTGTATTTGCTGGCAATTCGCGCAGCATCGCTCTTCAATACAAAAGCAAAATTATGGTTGCGCGGACGCAAAGGGTGGAAACATTATTTGCAGTCGCGTTTGAAAGAAGATAAGCCAACGCTTTGGTTTCATTGTGCGTCGTTAGGTGAATTTGAGCAAGGGCGACCGTTGATGGAACGTATGCGTCGTGATTATCCCGCGTATCGGATTTTACTCACTTTTTTTTCGCCATCGGGTTACGAGGTGCGCAAAAATTATGCGGGTGCAGATGTGGTGTGTTATTTACCACTTGATACACCGAGCAATGCGCGCGCGTTTATGGATATCGTAAAGCCGAAGGCTGCATTTTTTGTGAAGTATGAGTTTTGGTTTAATACGTTGCGGGAGTTGGAGAAAAGAGGAGTTCCACATTATTTAATTTCAGCCATTTTTCGGGCCGATCAACATTTCTTTAAGTCGTGGGGTGGCTGGTTTCGGAAGGCTTTGCAGGGGTATGATTTTATTTTCACGCAGGATGAAGAGTCCTTGCGTTTGCTCCGCAACATTGGTATTAAGCAAGCTGAGGCTGCTGGCGATACGCGTTTTGATCGTGTAGCGGAGATTGCGAAACAGGCGAAGGATATTTCGCTTGCGGCAACTTTTGCGGGAGAAGAAAAAAATATTGTTGTTGCTGGTAGTACCTGGCCGTCGGATGAGGAGTATTTGTTTCCGGCATTGCGGGGCGTATTATCGGATTCTTGGAAATTGATTATTGCGCCGCATGAATTGGGCGAGGCGCATTTGGCCGCCATTGAAAAAGGCTTGCAGGAGCAGGCGGGTATAACGTCAGAAAAAATTGTGCGTTATTCGTTAGCAACGGAAGATACAGTTGGTAAGATGCGTGTTTTAGTGATTGATAATATTGGGATGTTATCGTCGTTGTATCGTTATGGGCGCGTGGCTTATGTGGGGGGGGGATTTGGGAAGGCGGTTCACAATACGTTGGAGGCGGCGATTTGGAATATGCCTGTAATTTGCGGGCCGGCGCATGCAAAATTTAAAGAAATAGGCGGGTTGATTTTGTGCGGGGGGGCTTTTGCGGTTTCGAGTGGTGAGCAGTTGAAATCATTCCTCGGTAATTTTTTATCCGGCGATTCAAAAGTCATTGATAATGCCGGATTTGAGGCGGGGAAATTCACACTCGATCAAACTGGTGCCACAGAAAAAATCATGCGTGTGATTGGTGGATCAATCGTTAAACACCCATGAAATACCAATCCGCAAGACAAAATCAGGTTGTGGTTGGTGCAGTGTTTCGTAATATTTTCGTCCAAATAATCCAGCGTTAACGTGATCTGCTTTAACAAAAACACGCACGGGTTTTATTTTGATACTTACCCAAGGATCGAGGTAAACATAGTCTGTTGTTTTCTTATCGCTTTGCGAGTAAAACTGTGCGGTTGAAGGCATCCAGCCATTGACAAAATATCCGGTTCTGAAAAAATAATCGATACCAGCTTGTAGGCGTAATGCTTTTTTGAAAACAAAACCATCGTAATAAATAGATCCGATTGCTTGAATTTTCGAAACACGCAATGCTTGATTGTCTGGAATCTCGGTATATCGAACATTGGCCCATGTATGAAAATTCTTTTTGTGAATTTCAAATCCGGCAACGAATTGTACGCCCGTAATGTCGCCATTAAACTGAACAGGCAATCCGGTTGAATCGAAATAAAGCGGCATGCTCGTATGAAATCCAACTGCACGCAACGTAAATAGTTTAAGAAAATTCAATCCAAGCGAAACACGCTCTTGGCGGACTTGTACAAAATCGTTCTGCCAACGAAAATGATTTCCTGAAAAATGTTGGTAGAGAAATTCGGCCTGTTGTCCGCTGATTTGAACTTCAGGGATAACTAAAATATTTTTTCCTAAGAAACTTGCGAAACGCACTTGTGCTTGATAATCCCCAGCATTTGTTCCTTGAAAAATATAATCGCCATTTGCATTGAAATTGTATTTGTGTTTTTCTGAAGGCGGATTAACGATGCGAACCGAAAGCATAAAATTATCGAATGCATTTTTGATTGTATCGTTTTTAATTTCGCCAAATTCATGACGCACGCCCACTTGTCCATGCAGGAAACGCATTTGATTGTCTTTCGTTCGTTCGAGCAATTCAACCCAAAGTGCATTTTCAACTTTCCACAGATGTGTCGAGTCTCTTGTTTTTGTTGTGTCGTTGTAGATTGTTGCATAAAAACCGCTTGTCGGATCAAGATCGATATAAGTCCAATCTTGGTCGGTTAATTTGAATGTATGCGAAATGGCCCAAGTTGGGAAATGTAGTTTTTTTGTTTTCGTAGAATCGTCTTTATCCACAACAGTTTTCACAACAGGTCCAAAAGAAACCGATTGTTTGATCCAAAGATTGCGTTCGCGTTGTTTGGTTTGCGCACTCGATAAACTTATAGGAATAAGTCTGCGATTGGGTTGTTGTGTAACTTCAAAATCATCATCATCAATCAAACCACCATTTTCGGCATTCGCAATTCCAGTCCAAATAGCATCACCAATCAAACGATAGCGGCGATTTTTAGTAAGGTACCATCCATTCAAATTAATACTGGTATTGCTTGTGTTTTGTCTTTGGTAAAAACCTTCGCTTCGGACTCGGGTAAAACCTACAGCAATATTGGCATCTTTTCCAAGTGGGTGCGCATGAATCACCCGTACTTGTTGATCTTTCCCTTGACTAACATAAAAATCAATAGCCGTGTAAGGTCTGTCTCCAGCGTAAAAACGTTTTCTTAATGGCGAAAAACCAAATAAGCTATACGGATTAACGGAGCGTCTGAATCCAACAGGCTGTATTTCAGGAAACGAGTAATTGATATAGGCTTGCCCACCATTTGCACCCATTAAGCGTGGACGAAAAATTTGAAATCCATCGAGTGGATGCTGCAAGGGATAGGTTTGGTGCGCAAAAAAAGAAAATCCGTCTTCGTTAAAGGCAAGAAATTTTGTTGAATCGACGGGAAAAGAGGTGGTATCTTTTTTACCAGCGGCTACTTGTCCATAAGCAACATCAGTAAAAAAGCACAACAGCATAGCCGTAGTGATGATTTTAAAAGAGGGGAACAATTTCAATGCAGACACAGGGAACAAAAATACATTTTGTGTTGGAGGAAAGTATGTAAAAAATGAAAAGTGCCGTTAAAAAGATTGTACTTGAATAGGTATAAAAAAGAAAACCCGACTCAAATGAGTCGGGTTTTCGGAAAACTGGCAGCGACATACTCTTCCACCTTGTAGGGCAGTACCATCTGCGCGGACGGGCTTAACTTCTCTGTTCGATATGGGAAGAGGTGATCCCCGTCGCTATAGCCACCATGAGGCTTTAAATAACTTTACATATTGGAAGAAAATACACTAGAAGGGTTGCTTAAAAAAAGCCGATCGAGCAATTAGTACTACTCGGCTTTGACATTACTGCCTTTACACCTGTAGCCTATCAACGTCGTAGTCTTCGACGGCTCTCAAGGAACATCTTATCTTGAGGCGAGCTTCGCACTTATATGCTTTCAGCGCTTATCTCATCCGAACATAGCTACCCTGCGCTGCACCTAGGCGGCACAACAGGTACACTAGCGGTTCGTCCAACTCGGTCCTCTCGTACTAGAGTTAGGTCCCCTCAAATGTTCAACGCCCACAACAGATAGGGACCGAACTGTCTCACGACGTTCTGAACCCAGCTCGCGTGCCACTTTAATCGGCGAACAGCCGAACCCTTGGGACCTTCTCCAGCCCCAGGATGTGACGAGCCGACAT
>JAAFIA010000038.1 GCA_013298545.1 Bacteroidota bacterium
TATGTGTCGCCGTATTTTGTAGATTATGATTCGCCCGCTGTTAAGAATTTTCAGCGGCATTATGCTGTTGCATTTCAAGGCGATCCGGGACAGTTTGCCTTCATCGGTTACGATGTGATGTTTTATTACTTGAATGAGTTGCAGCAATCGGGTATTGGTTTTTCTAGTCAGCTTGGAACAAAGTCGTGGGATGGTTTGCAGCAACGTTTTGATTTTTACCGTTCTGATGTAGAGAGTGGTTTTGAGAATCGTGGTGTTCGGGTGGTGAAACTGGAGGATTACAAATACATTCCAGAACAATAAATTTCATAAAAAGTAAGTATGGGAACGATTACGAAAGAGCAAATTGCGGCTTTGTATCAGCAGGCGCAAGATGCGATTTGTGCGCAGTTGGAGTTGGCCGATGGGAAGGCAAAATTTATGGAGGAAATTTGGGAGCGCGATGGCGGTGGCGGAGGGCGTACACGCATTATGCAGCATGGGAATGCGATTGAAAAGGGTGGGGTGAATTTTTCGGCGGTTCATGGCGAATTGCCAGAAAAAATAATGCAGGCTTTGCGGGTTACGGATAATCGGTTTTTCGCCACAGGTGTTTCGATTGTACAGCATCCGGTGAGTCCAATGGTTCCAATTATTCACATGAATGTGCGTTATTTTGAATTGGGTACAGGCGAATGGTGGTTTGGTGGTGGAATTGATTTAACGCCGCATTATATTGTGGAGGAGGATGCGCATTGGTTTCATGCGCAGTTGAAGGCGATATGCGATAAGTATGATGTTGGGTATTATCCCCGTTTTAAGGCTTGGGCCGATGATTATTTTTTCATTGAGCATCGCGGGGAGACGCGCGGGGTGGGGGGCATTTTTTATGATCGGCAGCAGGGCGATGGTTCACCAGAAGCGAAAAAGCGGTTGTTGGATTTTAGCCTTGAATTGGCCGATATTTTTGGATTTATTTACACCACAATGATCGCACGGAATAGCCATAAAACGTGGACCGAGCGTGAGAAACAATGGCAGTTGTTGCGTCGTGGACGTTACGTTGAATTTAATTTGGTTTACGATAAAGGAACAAAGTTTGGTCTTGATACACAGGGGCGCATTGAGTCAATTTTGATGAGCTTGCCAGAACAGGCGGGCTGGTTTTATGATTTTAAACCCGAAGTTGGAAGTGCGGAGGAGAATACGCTGAAATTGCTTCGTAAAGGGTTGGATTGGTGTTAGTTTCATTTCATCAATTTGTTCATAAGCTGGTTTATTTTTTTTATCAGGGTATTGACTAATAGAAACTATTGTTCTAAATTGCACCGGCAAACAAAGAAATTACATTTCGTCTAAACAAATAATTCGTTTGGCGATATAAAACGATACTTCATGAAACTACACTACCTGCGTCCCTTGGTGTTTTTGTTTCTGCTTTTTACGGCTTCGCGATTGACTGCGCAAGTAGAAACGCATGCTTCACCCAACCCGCATCTTGAAGTGCATGAGCATACAGGTCCTTATGGCGATTCCTTGGATGGATTTAATCCAGATGCGATTATGGCTCGGGCAAATGCAAAAGGCTTGCAACCTTGGGAAGCGGCTATGTATCTTGGACGCATGCAGCGGTTGTACATCAATAAAAAATATGGAATTGGTGAGCAACCAGCCTCTAAAAAAGCACAACAAGCTTCTTCTGAACGTCTAGCTCCAATGAGCAATGTGGCTCAAGTTCCGTGTACCAATATGGATTTTGAGTTAGGAAATTTTTCAGGTTGGACAGGTGCTATTGGCGATAATAATCTATCCTCACTTGGTCCACTCCAAAACATTACGCCTGGTATTTTTAGTACAACAGTAGATGCCACATTGAACGATTGCGCAGCGCGGCATACCATTGTTACGGCAGCTTCGGGTAATGATCCGTGTGGTGCATTTCCGGCTGTTGCACCCAATGGTGGCTTGTATTCGGTTCGTCTTGGCCAAACTTGTGCTAGTTATCAAGGCGAAATTTTGGAGCAAACATTTACAGTTGCCCCAGGTAATACAAGTTTTACGTATGATTACGCGGTAGTTTTGAATGATGGTGGCCACTCTGCAGGTGAACAACCTTATTTCAAGATTGAAATGTTTGACCAATCGGGCAATTTGATTCCTTGCTCACAGTATTATGTTGAAGCGAGTGGTTCTGTTCCTGGTTTTGTGCAGTGTACACCTGGCGTTTTTTATAAACCGTGGAGTACGGTCAATGTTGATTTATCATCCTATTTAGGCAATAACGTAACGATTCGATTTACGGTTGCGGGGTGTATTTTTGCTGGCCATTATGGTTATGCGTATATCGATGCCTCTTGTTTGCCTTATCAGATTCAGCAAAATGCGCAGTTGTGCGCTGGCGGGTCTGTGCAGCTTTGTGCGCCGGCGGGGGCGGCTTCCTATCTCTGGATGCCAGGAGGCCAGACCACACAATGCATAACCACGAGTACACCAAATACATATACCGTAACGATGGTTTCGGTAACCAATTGTACCACATTGCTTACGCAGGTTGTTACCCTTTATCCGCAACCCCAAGCATCCTTTACAACCACATTTGCCCCGTGTAGTCCAAACTATACATTCAACAATACGTCCACCATATCGAGTGGAAACATGACGTACCATTGGGATTTTGGAGACCCCAATCTAACGAATGATACCAGTAACGTAACAAATCCGAATTATTTATACAATGCAGGAAGCTACACGGTAACGCTCATAGCCACGAGTAATAATGGGTGCGCCGATACCATAACCCAAGTTGTGAATCCTGGAAATGGAGGACAGGCCGCATTCTCCTCCTCGCCGGTCTGCTTGAATAATGTAACCACATTTACCGATTTATCCATTGGTGCATCGGCGTGGTCGTGGCATTTTGGCGAACCCTCTTCGGGGCCAAATGATAGTTCCAATGTGCAGAACCCTTCGCACACCTACAGCGCGCCAGGAACCTATACGGTTACGCTTATTGCGCAAACCAATCCTTGTCCTTCTACCGTAACACAAGTCGTAACGGTTAATCCATTGCCTGTTTGCTCGTTTACGATGAATCAAATATGCGGTGGGCAAGTGATCAACTTCACCAATACATCCACGATTTTAGCTGGCGATACAATCGGCGGTTGGTCTTGGAATTTTGGTGATCCGGGTTCAGGGCCAAATAATATTTCTAACCTCCAAAATCCGCAACACGTATTCAGCGGGCCGGGTAATTATACAATTATTTTGACGGTAACATCGACAGATGGTTGTCAGTGTACATCTAGCCAACAAGTTGTGGTTGGCCCATCGCCAGTAGCAGCCTTTACTGCAAACAATGTATGTACCAATACGCCAATGTCGTTCACAAACAATTCGCTAAATACCAATACCTACCATTGGGATTTTGGCGATCCGAATTTGACGAACGATACTTCTAATGTGTTGAATCCACAATGGATTTTTACCAATGCTGGTAATTATACGGTAACACTGATTGCATCGCCCGGTTCGCCTTGTGCTGACACAACCACTTTGCTTGTTACTGTTCTTCCAGGCCCAAGCAATGTGTTTTCTGCGCCCGCTGTATGTCTAGGCGCAACGACAAATTTTACCAATAATTCAACCATTAGTGTAGGATCAATTACTGCCTACCACTGGGATTTTGGTGTAGCTAATTTGACGAATGATACGTCAAATGTGCAAACGCCTTCTTACACTTATACTGCCGCAGGAACGTATGTTGTTACGTTAACAACAACCTCAAACAATGGTTGTCAGACAACGACAACGATCAACGTTACCGTTAATTCCTTGCCAACAGCAGCATTCAGCAATACACCAGCCTGTGCCAATTCGCCGATGGTATTTACCGATTTGTCTGTGGCCAATTCCGGCAATATCGCAAGTTGGGTTTGGGATTTTGGTGATAATTCGCCAAACAGCAATGTTCAGAATCCATCGCATGCGTATGCGAATATGACACCTTACAACGTTACTTTGATTGTAACTACCAGCAATGGTTGCGTCGATACGATTGTACAGCAAGTTCAAGCCGCACCTGTGCCGCAGGTTCAGTTTACTTCCGATACGCTTGCCGGATGTCCTGTTTTATGTGTCAACTTTAGTGACCAATCAACCATTGCTTCAGGAAATATTACAGGTTGGAGCTGGGATTTTGGTGATGGCTCAAACAATGCGTTTACCCAAAATCCGCAACATTGCTATACGCAAACAGGCGTTTACACGGTTTCGTTGACGGTTTATTCTGCGGTTGGTTGTGCCGATTCGCTGACGATCAACAACATGATTACCGTTTATCCTGTTCCGGTTGCTTCCTTTACGGCCACACCGCAAACCACAACGGTATTGCAACCCACGGTTAATTTTACAGACCAATCGCAGGGGGCAAATGCATGGCATTGGGATTTTGGCGATGGCGATACGCTTGGTTTATTGAATCCCAATCCTCAACATACATTCTCCAATGAAATTGCGACAAATTATGATGTTACGTTAACGGTTACGAACCAATATGGCTGTCAGGATGATACAACGATTGAAGTGATTGTTGGGCCAGATTTCACGTTTTTCATTCCCAATGCGTTTACGCCGAATGGCGATGGGTTGAATGATGGATTCTTTGGAACAGGTATTGGCATTACCGAATATCAAATCTGGATTTTTGACCGTTGGGGCAATATGATCTTTACCACAAAAGATATGACTGAGGCTTGGGACGGAACTGTTCATAAAGCGGGTTCTTCGGGCGAAATTTGCCAACAAGATGTGTATGTCTGGAAAGTAGCACTCAAAGATGTATTCGATAAGAGCCATAAGTACATTGGCCACGTTACAATCGTTCGGTAATTAAATTCCTTTTGTTATCTTTATCACAAGCAAACAAAAACACAATGAAAAAAATCTTTTTACTTGCGCTGTTCCTCTTGGCTGGTTTTGCAGCTAAAGCGCAATACACGTTTACCGAAACAGGCCCTAATGGTAACAAATTGTCGGAAGGACAATACACTGCTAATCCGGGTTTAATGCCTTCTGACTCGAAAGAAGACATTGCGCGCAAAATGGCGGCTGTTCACAAAATCGGTACTTGGAAGTATTGGTTCGATAGCGGTAAAATGGCTGCTGAAGAACATTATACAGCCGCGGGAAAACAAACCGGAATCTGGAAAACGTGGTACATCAATGGCCAATTGGCTTCTGTGGTTGACTACACCAAAAACACCGCAGTTTATTACCACGACAATGGACAAAAAAGCAGCGAAGGCAGCGTGAATGGTGTGATGCAAGTTGGTGCATGGAAAGGTTGGCATGCTAATGGAAAAATGAATTTTTCGGGTTCATTTGATGCAAACGGTCAAAAGCATGGTGTTTGGACATTCTGGGATGAAAACGGTGCTGTGATGGGAACTGAAAATTGGAATCATGGTGCTGCAAAAAATTAAGCACTAAAGAATAAATGTTGAAAAAGCGTGATCGAATGATCGCGCTTTTTTTATGGTATATTTACATCAATTCTAGTTTAATTTCGTTAAATACAATTTAGCCATTTCCAAACGCATTATGCTTGTGCCAAATCATGTTTGGCAGCGTTATTTATATTGTTGAATGAAACGTTTCTGTTTAAAATCGGGTTTTGTCTTGTTCTGGTCGATATGGGCTTTTAGCCCTGTCTTGTTGTCGCAAAATAAAAACGAGAATAAAATCGATACCGAAGTTTTGAGAAAACGTTACGCCATTACGAAAAGCGAAACAGATTGGGTTAAATTAAAGTATTGGGTTGGAAAATCGGAAAGCATTATGCGCTTGACGTATTGGGATAGCGTGTTGGCGATCGCGAATAAAAAGCAACAACATTTATATACCTGTCGAGCATTGTGGCAAAAATCAATTGTTTATACTGCTTCTGGCGATATTCCAACAGCACTTGATTTTGCAAACCGTGCTTTAGCGATTGCTGAACAACAGCAGTATCAACAAGAAACAATCGAATTGATCAAGAGTCTGGAACATATTTATGCGCGGCAACTTAATCGGGCAAAGTCATTGGAAATGAGTTATCGCGGTTTACGGGTGGCCGAAAAGATAGATGATAAGCGCGCAGTAATTGATTTTAATTCTTCGATTGCACGTTATTATTGGAGCACAGGAGACTTAGACAAAGCATTGGAAGTACAGCTCAATTGTTTAAAATTGGCCAAAGAGATTGTGTACGAGTTTGGTATTTCGAGTGCGCTTGTTGACATCGGTAGTATTTATGTAGCAAAAAATGAAGGTGAAAAATCGGTGCCCTATTATTTGGAATGTAAAAATTATGCGCACGTTGTAGCCGGAACAATTTACGAAGCCGATATCTACAATTCGGTTGGGGCCGCATTCCAGTTTCTAAAGCAATACGATTCGGCTTATTATTATACGCTAAAGGGCTACGAAATAGCTGTTGCGCTTCAGAATAAACAAGGCATGTGCAGTTTGCAATCGTCGCTTGCGGGCATTTGTTTATTGAAAGGCAACTATACAGAAGCGGAGCATTTGGCTAAAGAGGCACTTGATTTGGCGAATAAAAGTGCGTTTACCGCACAAGGTATTGAGTTATTAATGTCGCTTAAACAGATCTATGTTAAGCAAGGGAAATATCTTGCTGCGCTTGAAGTTTATGAAGAGTATATTACATTAAGAGATCGTGTTTCAAATGAGAAAGTGCGCAAAGAGGCTTTAGAAAAAGCATATACTTACGACTTAGAGAAAAAACAAAATGAAAATTTAGTATTGAGTCAACGAAACGCCATTCAAAAACTACAACTCAATCAAAGTAATGTTCTTCTGCTGGGTGCTGCGGGAGTGTTTTTAGTTTTACTTGTGATCTTATTTTTATACAAAAGACAAATCCGTTACCGCGCCGATTTTTTGCAATTGCAATCAGAGCAACGTTTGTTGCGGTCTCAAATGAATCCACATTTTATTTTCAATTCGCTCAATGCCATCAAACAGTTTGTGATGACGGAACGTAATCGCGATGCTGAATTGTACTTGTCTAAGTTTGCAAAATTGATTCGGAATTTATTGGAGCGTAGTATGGAAGAGAATATTCGTGTAAGTGAAGAAGTGGAAATATTGAAAGGTTACCTTGAAATGGAATCCTTGCGTTTTGAAGATTCATTTCAATACACATTGAGTTGTGACGAGTCAACTGAATTTAAAAATTTTCGTATTCCACAATCGATGCTTCAACCACTTGTCGAGAATGCGATTTGGCATGGCTTGTTGCCAAAAGAGAGTAACCGAAAAGTAACCATAACACTTGTGCGCAATTCCGAAAAAACAATACAATGCACGATTGATGATAATGGTGTTGGACGCAAGGGCAGTGTTAACGCGGTTAATAACGATAAGTCAAAATCATTAGCGATACATTTTATTCAGCAACGCCTCAGTCGAATGCGGCCAAGCGATAACGTGATTTGCACCATGCAAATTATCGACAAACACGATTCAAAAGGAAATAGCCTTGGAACAAAGGTTGTAATTGTCTTACCAATTTTAAATTAAAATTATGTTGCGTGCAGTAATTATTGACGACGAAAAAGCCGGAATCGAATTGTTAAAAGTTTTGGCTTCTAGAAATGCTGGAATTATAAAAATTATTGGCTCTACGCAGAAGGCGGAAGAAGGCGTTGAACTAATTGAGGATTATAAACCAGATGTTGTTTTTCTCGATATTCACATGCCGCATTTGACGGGCTTTGAATTGTTAGAAAAACTTAATTTCCGCAATTTCAAACTCATTTTTACTACGGCTCATAAAGAATATGCGATTCAAGCTATTCGGGAACAGGTATTCGATTATTTGCTTAAACCAATTGATGATGATGCCTTCAAAGAATCTGTCGAACGTTTGTACCGGGAGTTAAATGCGCAGAACGATACACGTAAAACAGATGTACATGAATTCATCGAAATTCAAGTAAAAGATGGGATTCTTTTCCTCCGACAAAAAGATATTGTGCGTTTAGAAGCATCGCGCAGTTATACCGAGTTTTATATGGACAATGGTGTTAAACACGTTGCTTCCAAAGCCATGAAAGATTTTGAACAAAAACTCGATGCGCATGTATTTTATCGTTGTCATAAATCGCATCTGGTGAATCTTCAAAAAGTACAGAAATTTATCAATAGCGATGGTTTTTTCGCACTCATGAGCGATGGCTCAAAACCAATCGTATCGAAAGTTATGAAAGACGATTTTTTGAAGCGATTAAAAGATTTTTAATTTTTTGCTTCAATAATACCGCTCTTAGATAATCTCAAAAACAGCGTGTCGCGATCAAGAGACACGCTGTTTTTTGAGATACACCCAATTTAGATTTAATCGCGTATTAAGCGAATTGTTTCATTTGAAATGCCATCGTTTACTTGAATCAAATACACACCTTTCGGTTGTTGTGTCAAGTCCATCGAAATCATTTTATCTGTAACATTAAATTCTTCAATAATCAAATTTCCGAGCATATCGTAAACACGAATGTTTTTGGCGTTATTGTTATTGAACGATAGGTTAAATACGCCCAAACTCGGATTAGGCGAAACGGTTAATTGTGTTGTCTGATTTGCAGCATCGTCATTTATCATTTGCAAACGAAACGGATCATTCATCATAATACCATCATCATCATTCAGAATGACACTGTATTCTTGCCAATCTGAACCATCTATATGTGTTGTGCGTGTAATGCGATAGATATGATCTGCAAAGAAATAACCTGCTGTAAAACTTGGATCACAGGTAAATGGTTCAACCAAACCGGAATATGAATTTTCTGGTTTGAAACTAGTAAACGACGTAGAACCATCTTCTGTATTCCAACATGCTGGATTGTCAATGGTATAAATTGGTTCAAATGTAATCGGGTCAAGTTCTTCCAATTTCCATAAGGTTTCAAAGCCGGGGATTGTTGTTTCTTCTGGATTATCAGGTGTTGCTGTAATCGAAAAACGATTGCTGTGATTATTGGAGCTTATACTGAAACTTCGCGCCTCGCACTTGTAAATACTCAACGTTTTAGATGCCGTAGAAATACCACAACCAGCACCGTTTTTAGTGATTACAACTTTGTAGTTATCAAACGTTACGGGGATTGAAACGGGTACCGAAACCAAGGCATTCGCTGCAACAGATGTATTGGTATAAATTGGATTTACCAGATTGGGGAGTAAATAAATTCTCGCCGTATAAGTTGTTGAAGAACTTGTCGGATTCGATACTTTAAATTTTACAAAGGCCAATCCATTGCATGTATAGCGTGTAGATTGTGATACATCCAATGCAGGATATTCTTGATCATAAAAATAGTCCAAGTGTGCATCGCATAAGAAGCCTGATGAAAAAGGAGACGAACTATTAACGCTATTTTTGGGAGCAGTGAAATAAATGTAGTTTGCACCATTTACCAAGAATTGTGCAGGAAGATTGGCAATGGTATAATTCGGCATCCATGGCGACGGATAGTATGTTGGAGCATTACCGAGCATAGACATCGCCTGACTGCTATTGTGCGCGTACAAATTAGAACCTTGATACGGAATTTGCCAAAGGCTTGTTGCTCCGGTACCTAAACTCGTCGTCATCGACGATAATTTTCCAACATAATGGCCATTGATATAAATATCATCCACAATCTCGTTGGCTGTCAAACGATCTACAACGAGGTTGAGTTTGGTGGGTTTCTGACAAGCCGGATAAGTAAGGTTGAATTTCATGCGATAAATATAATCGCCATTGTTTGCACTCTGGTGTGCTCGCATATCTCCCGGTGAAGCACCTGCATAAAGAATAGGATTGCTATTGATCAACGCTTGTGTAACGGGATGAGGCGTTAACCAACCTGCATTAGGAGTGATGTCGCTAAAGCTGTAATTGTACGTACTGTTATAGCCCGTTCCAATCTGAACATTTTGATAACCCGTATTGGGTTTTTTAACCATCCAACGTTGATCGTTGCTCGGCCAATAAATTCGATTTCCTGTTAATGTGTCTATACCTGTTGTGAGGTTTGTAGTTCCCCATTGTTGCCCAAAGGCACTCAAACTGCTCGCCGATACGAGCAATCCAATTGTTAATTTTTTTAAAGTTTTCATGTTTTTTAATATTTAAAGATGAGGCTTATACTACACGTCTTTTTAAAATGGAGTGTAGGGTTTATTAAGAATAAAAGTAACTGGCGCTTTATTATTTTTTTTTCTCATTATCCCAAATCACGTATTCAGTTCCCCAAGTCATATTATTAACATCCCTGATGAGCGATGGCTCAAAACAAATTGTATCAAAACTGCTGAAAGACGATTTTTTAAAGCGATTAACGTATTTTAGTTTCTGCATACTCCTTTATCTACAAGCCCTTTGTCGTATATAAAGGAATTAGGGAAATTTGAAACGTACAATCGGAAAGCAGATCATGCGTTTGGGAAAGTTGAATCGTCATGAAGAACAATTCATAATATTTTTGATTTCAATTGGTTTACGAATCAATTTGAAAATGAAGATTCACTTTTAAAAAACTACGCTATGAAAAAAGTCGCACTCTATTTTTTAGTTGCTTTATCTGCCATGGCAGAACGTGCAACAGCACAAACAGGAACATTGACCGGAACGGGTATGTCCATTTGTAATCAATACAGTTTTACAATTTGCCCCGTCGATACCATTACACCATTCGATTACGGTGCTCAAAATTATGCTTGCACTGGAGCACAACATGCAGACGTTTCATTTACAACATTAGGTCCGGTGTGGCGTGTCGAAATATACAGTTGGTCTTTTGTTCCTACTGGCGTTGGAGCAACCCTTACGGGTATTGATCCGTCAAACAATACGATTTCCTTTTCATTGCTGGCAAATGATGTGCTTCAACCGATTAATTACACCAATATCCTTGGTGTAGATTATGTGGAGTTTGCAATCAACAACAACCTGACTGGCGTTTTTTTGAACCGCAATAATTTTCAGCTTATGTTAAATGCTATTGCGCCAATAAATGCATCATTTACCGTTAACACAACAAATGGTGGTTTACAAGCAAGTAGCAATGTGGTTGGTAATCATACTTGGATGGTTTACAGCACACCCAACGGAAATGCAGGGCCTTATACCTTTATTGGTACCTACAATACAGCCTCAATAAGCGTCAATACGGGTGGCCCCTGTTATTATGTAAAGCATCAGATAACCGATAGTTTGTGTGGTTCTGGTTGTGCGGCACAAAGTGTTTGTGGCTTAGATTGTGATGTTGTTACCGATACAATTCTAGGAAGTGCCGAAAATTTCGCCGAACAAGCACAAATGGGCTTGAACATCTTTCCAAATCCGACCAATAATGAGGTGTTTTTCGCAGTTGAAACAGCCAATGATGTTGCATTTACCATTTCGATCTACGACATCACTGGAAAAGAAATCGACGTCTTAACCGGTTTGAAAACAAGCAATAAAAAAGCTACTGTAAGTTGGAATACGGCTTCACTGAGCAAAGGCACTTACCTCGTGAAAATTGTTACAGCAGATATGCAAACGATCAATCAAAAACTAATTGTTGAATAACCCCTAATTTATCTAAAACGAGGGTTGTGCAAATTTGCTCAACCCTCGTTTTTCTTTTTGATGTAGAAGCTGTTTAAAATTTATTTTTGAGAATCGTTATGTGTCTTTCTGTGCCAGACGAGGCGCGTTTTGCAGGCCATAGTAGAACGACTACGGTCAAAAAACGCAACGAAGGATGAAATTTAAACAGCTTCGTATATATGTGTAACTCAAAAATGCCGCGTATTTTTAAACCATGAATAAAAAGGAACGTTTTGAGAAAATTATAGCTTGGTTTGAAACAAACATGCCTGTTGCCGAAACCGAATTGCAATACGGCAATCCCTACGAATTGTTGGTGGCTGTGATTCTCTCGGCACAGTGCACCGATAAGCGTGTGAATTTAGTAACACCAGCCTTGTTTAAACGTTTCCCAGAGCCAGAATCATTGGCGGCTGCTTCTGTTGACGAAGTTTTTTCGTTGATCCGCAGCGTGAGTTATCCCAACAACAAAGCCAAACATTTGATTGGCATGGCCACCATGCTTTTGAACGATTTTCAAGGCATTGTTCCCGATACGGTTGAACAATTGGTGAAATTGCCCGGCGTAGGTCGCAAAACGGCCAACGTCATTGTCTCTGTCGTGTATGAAAAACCAGCAATGGCCGTCGATACGCATGTGTTTCGCGTTTCGGCGCGTTTAGGGTTGACTGTGCGTTCGAAAACCCCTTTGGACACCGAAAAACAATTGGTGAAATTTATTCCCGAAAATCGGCTGGCCATTGCGCATCATTGGATTATTCTGCACGGGCGTTATATCTGTGTGGCGCGTACGCCTAAATGTGAGGCGTGTGGACTTCGCCCATACTGTGCATATTTTGAAAAACTAGAAAAGAAAAAAACGCGTCCGGCAAAATCAATTAAGAAAGCCTAGTTGATAAGTCTTTTGACGATTATTTTTAAGGCCGTTTGTTTGGTCTAATTTTCGGACATCAAATGATGATAGAAAAATCTAGACGCGACCAACGCATTTCGGGCATGCGCGAAATGGTTGTTTTCAATGCCGAATTGGCTCAATGCGAGGAACGCTTTCAGGGCGAAGTTTTACGCCCCGTGCTCAAATTGCAAAACGATCTAATCATCAGCCTTGTCAAGCATTACCTCAAACGCAAAGGCGATAAATTTCATCACTTACCCGAAAATGATTGGCGCGAGCAAGTCAGCGATGCCCTTAAAAACGATCACGTTTTTCGCACACAACTTACGGGTTTAGTGATTGGTTTGTTTACGGTTGCCGAAATGGAAGAATTTTTAGAAAATCAAGAAGCATATAAACGCCGTTTGCAAAGTTTGTTGATTGAACGTGTGGTTTCGCAACGACCGAAAATAGAGGGCTAGAGCGTATTGATCGTGTTTAAGTAATGCGTTGCCTGTTTGATTAAGGCTTGCTGTTCTTCGTGTGGAAATTTATCCCAAGTAACATACGCCATACCAATGCGCGGATTTTTTTCGAGCAGCTTTCGGTTCTGCTGATAAAAATTCCAATATAAACTATTGAACGGACAAGCGCGCTCGCCATGTTTTTTCTTCCGATCGTAAAAGCACGTTTTGCAATAATTGCTCATCTTATCGATGTAGTTTGAGGACCCTGCATACGGTTTTGTGCCTACAATACCACCATCGGCAAATTGGCTCATCCCTCGCGTGTTGGGCATTTCTACCCATTCAAGGGCATCGATATAAATGCCCAAGTACCACGCATCAACCTCATTGGGATCAATTCCAGCCAGTAGCGCAAATGCACCCGTTACCATGAGCCGTTGAATGTGGTGTGCGTACGCTTCGTTGAGCGATTGACCAATAGCCTGTTTCAAACAATTCATCTGCGTTTCGCCATTCCAAAACCAACTTGGGAGCGAACGTTTGGCATTGAAAAAATTGAGCAGGGCATATTCCGGCATCTCAGCCCAATAAATTCCGCGTACATACTCGCGCCAGCCCGCAATCTGCCGCACAAATCCTTCGACTTGTGCAATCGAAATATACTCTTGATTTTTTTGCCAAGCCGCAATGGCCGCTTCGCACACCTCTGCTGGCGAAATGAGTTTGATGTTTAACGCAAACGAAAGACGCGAATGAAATAAGAACGGCTCTTGCACACTCATCATATCTTGATATTGCCCAAAATACGGCAATAAAAATTCGCAGAAATGCGCCACAAGCCGCAACGCATCTGCGCGCGTTGTGGGCCAATTTAAATGTGTGCCATTTTGTTTACCAATGGTCTGAATACCCTGCTGTGCAATCAGTTCAAGCAGATCGCCAATCGGGTAGCTGGTGTCTGGAATTGGAGGCGGATGCACATTGGCTTTGAAACCACTTCTATTTTCAGCATCATAATTCCAACGACCCGTCAGGGGTTCATTCCCTTGCATCAAATAGCCTGTTTGCCTTCGTATCATCCGATAAAACGATTCCATCAAATACGTTTTCTTTCCCTCAAAATGATTTTTCAATGTACTGCGCGTAGTCAAAAAATGCTCGCTCTCTACAACACTTACCGGAATGTTTAAGACCGTTTCCAATTCTTGCAATTCACGATCCAACCGATATTCGTCTGGATATTGGTATGCAATGGATTTTGCTTGGTACTGTTGTTTTAATTGCTCCAGGTTGGCCGTAAAATTTTGCTTGTTTTCAACGGCATCGAGTTTGATGTAGTGAACGCGATGCCCCTTGTTTTCGAGCCATGAAGCAAATTGCCGCATGGCCGAAAAAAACGCTAGAATTTTTTGAATATGATGCACCACATAATCCGTTTCCGAACGGATTTCCATGAGTACATAAACTACATGGTCTTCTTTTTTAGAAAACCAAGAATGCTTGGCGTTGAGCTGATCGCCAAGAATCAAGCGCAATTGAATCGGAGTGGTACTCATTTCATGTTGCCGAAAATTTCTTTCAAAACATGAAAGCGATAATCAAAAATACCTTCCAATTTTTTGCGCACAAAAATGGCATGCGCAAGTGTTCCCAAAAAGCCAAGCGGCAATTTGTAATGAATCAAATCGCGCATCTCAATTCCACCCGGAATCGATTTGATGTAATGTTTATGATGCCAAAACGCATAAGGCCCAAATCGTTGTTCATCAATAAAAAAATCGGGCTTTACGGCTTGCCGAATTTCGGTCATCCAAAACATGGGAATGTTTAAGACTGGGCGCACCGTGTAGGTAATAATTTGTCCGGCATGAACAGGCTCGTCGGCATTTCCCGAAGTGATTTTAAAATCCATATCGGGTGGCGTAATGCGGTTGAGATTTTTGGGCGATGAAAAAAAAGCCCATGCTTCTTCTGCTGTAATGGGTAGTTTCTGAAAACGTTCGATGGTGTAAACAGGCATAATTTAGTGTGTTGTAGCGATGAATGAGCAAACAGGTCTTGGATAATCTGTTCCGAGTGTAAGCCCCAATTGGTGAATTGTAGTTTCTGAGTATTCAAAAAAGCGATGCAAGTATCGTGGTGGAATTTCGTGCAATTCTGGACACCAGTATTTCATAAACTCGCCATGCGTATCGTAGCGTTCGCTTTGGGCGGCTGTATTGAAAAAACGGTCTTTGCGTGGGTCGTTGCCCACACCTGCAATGTAACACCAATTTCCCCAATTGCTGCAAGGATCATAATCGATTAACTGCGATTCAAACCACGCTGCTCCAATGCGCCAATCTTGTTGTAGCACATGCACAAAGAAACTGGCTACGTTTTGACGGCCACGGTTAGACATAAATCCTGTATGTCGCAATTCGCGCATGTTGGCATCAATAAACGGAAATCCGGTTTGCCCTTCGCACCACGATTTTTCGAGCAATTTATTTTCGATGAGTTGAGGTGCAATATTTTTAATTCCGCCCAGTTTAAAAAATTGTGCGCCATATTTGAGTGTCGCAAAACGAAAATAATCGCGCCAAAGCAATTCGAAGATTAACCAATAGGTAGATTTATTTTTCAGTCGTGTAGCTTCAAAACGTTTTACTTCTGAAAAAATAAAGCGCGGCGAAATACATCCAAGTGCAAGCCAAGGCGAGAGTTTGGACGAGTAATCTTCGCCAAGCATGCCGTTTCTAGTTTCTTCGTATGTTGCAATCCATTCTTTTTGCCAGATGTATTGGTTGAGGTGATCGATTGCTGCTTGTTCGCCACCGACAAATTTTTTAGCGGCGCGTTGGTCTGTTTGAATTTCAGGATAGGGTGGAAATTGATTTTCAGCGATTGCTTGTTGTGCGTTGGCGGGTAGGGTGGGTAAGTGCGTGGGGGCGGGGAGGGGTGGCGTATGGTTCCAGTTGCGTTCTACTTGCACCCGAAATTTTGTAAACACATCAGGTAGTTGTGGAATGCTGAAAGGCAAATCTTTTTTAGCACAAAGCGTCGATTGCCACCAGGAGTCGAACAAAATTCCATGATGAATCAAGGCTTCTTGTAGTTGCTGTTCAATGGTTCGTTCTTCGGGTGCAGCTTCTTCTGAAAAGTGAATGTGTTTGACGTTTAATTGTTTTGCTAGTTCGGGTAAAACATGTTCTGGAAAACCAATGCGAACGAGCAAATCGCTTCCGATGTGTTGCAGATTACGTTGCAAATCGCGCACCGACTCGATCAGGAATTTTAAACGAAATGCACCCATTTTGGGAAAACCAAACGACTGTGCTTGAAAAAAGCGCGGATCAAAAATATAGATTGGAATAACGTGTTCAAATTTTCGGTTGGCCTCGCACAAGGCTTCCTGATCGTGTAAACGCAAATCGTTGCGAAACCAGACTAAAACAGATTCTTTACGCATACTGTTCAACCGCTATTACTCATTTTGAACGGCGACACCGTTCGCTACAATATTTTACATCCTCCCAAACGCGTTCCCATTTTTTGCGCCAACTGAATGGTTTAAGACAAACGACGCATGTTTTCTGGGGCAAAAATGGCTTTTGATGTTTACTCATAACAAACGAAGCGCAGACATTCCGCCATCAACAGCAATAATTTGTCCGGTTATCCAACGATTTTCGGTGAGCAAAAATTTGGCTGTTTCAGCGAGTTGATCTGCTGAACCAACGTGTTGCATGGGATGCCGTTTGGCAGATGCTTCGCGTTTTTCAGGTGTTGACAAAAGCGTGGCGGCAAGTGGCGTATCGGTTAATGATGGTGCAATAACGTTGACGGCAATGCGTGGTGCAAGTTCGGCGGCCAGTGATCGGGCCAATCCTTCTACGGCAGCTTTTGCTGCGCCAATGGCGGCATGGAAAGGCATTCCGGTTTCTGCGGCAACGGTGCTGAACAAAACAACGGATGCAAATTCGGCTTGTTTCAATTTGGGTAGCCATGTTTGAATGGCACGAACAGCGCCATAAACATTCAATTCGTACGCATTGAAGAAATCGTCGCGACTCAGCCGTGCAAAGGGTTTTAAGACAATGCTGCCTGGGCAATAAATGAGGCCGTCGAGTTGATCGGGAAGTGCGATGGTGCTCAAGTCGTCTGCGAGTATATCGGCAGGGGTGTGAATGGCTTGCGGGATGGGGTGGGTGGGCCTGCGCGAGATAGAATAAACCGTGTGCCCAAGTTCGATTAGCGAAAAAGAAAGGGACAATCCGATACCAGATGTCCCTCCAATGATGAGATAATTTTTAGTTTTGTTCATGATCCAATGAGGCGTAAAAGTTCTTGACGGGTACTTTCAGCATGAAATTTTCCATTGTAACTTGCTGTAACGGTGCTACTCGCTGTATCTTCCACACCACGTGCAGCCACACACAAATGTTTGGCATCAATAATTACCGCAACATCTTCTGTTTGCAATAAATTTTTTAGTTCCTCGGCTATCTGAACCGTCAAACGCTCTTGTACTTGCGGACGTTTGGAATAATAGCGCACAATGCGGTTGAGTTTCGACAAACCGACAACTTTATCGGAAGGCATGTAGGCGACGTGGGCTTTACCAATGATGGGAATAAAATGATGTTCGCAAAACGAATAAACCGTTATATCGCGCTCAATGAGCATTTCTCCGTAACCGTATTTATTATCAAATAATTTAACATCAGGTTTATTTGCCGGATTTAAACCGGAAAAAACTTCTTTCACAAACATTTTAGCAACCCGACGTGGTGTTCCTTGCAAACTATCATCTGTAAGATCAAGCCCAAGCACATGCATGATTTCACGGAAATTCTTTTCAATCAATTCAATTTTCAACTCATCGTCCATTAAAAAAGCATCTGGACGAATGGGTGTATCAAAACCAGTTAAAATGTGATCGTCATCATCACTATCTACCGCAAATTTATGTTTTAGCATACAAAGATTTTAAGTTAAAATGATATTGTGTTTGGGGCAATTTGACGCACTAATTTTGCATGTCTTTCAGCGCATCCATCAATTTTTTACGCGCAATGAAAATGCGACTTTTAACTGTTCCAATTGGAAGGTTCATTTCGTCGGCAATTTCTTTGTATTTAAACCCGTCATAAAAACGTGTAAACGGGATGCGGTATTCTTCACCAAGTTTGGCAATATGGGATTTGATTTCCTTTTCTGCCAATTGCGAGTCTGAACCGTTTTTGTGGTAAGATGCCTGTTGTTCTGCAATCGAATAATCACGTTTGTTTTGCATGATTTCGCGTGCTTTGACTGTGCGGCGGTAAGAGTTGATAAAAATGTTCTTCATAATCATGTACAACCAGGCTTTCAGATTGGTTGCATCAAGAAATTTTTCGCGGTTTGATAATGCCCGCAAATAGGTTTCTTGCAATAAATCAAGCGCATCATCTTGATCACTTGTTAGGGTATAAGCATATCGTTTAAGAACAGGGCGAAAGCTAATAAGCTGGGTGTTGAACTCGATTGCTGTCATGGCGCGTTGTTTTTTGTTGAAGCAAAGGTATGCAAACATTAAACAAACGACCAAGTATTTGTTGAACTATTTTGTTAAAAAGATAAACAAAAAAGCCTAAATAGTTGATAATCAAGCCAATTTGTTTTATCTTTTTATTTAAAGATTAAACAAAAGGTCGAATTTTAGTCTTCTTGGTTCTTGTTGCGATGTGGTAGGAATAAAAAAACGCTGAAAAATAGACACAAAAGCATCTTTCCCCAACGTTTAACGAAAATCCAGAATAATTCAAAAAAGAGAGCGGAGAAAGAGTGCGGAGTGCGGTAATCAACGCACTCTTTCTCCGCTCTCCGCTCTAATACGACCGTCTGTGTTTATTAATCGAAATCTAATATCCCAATGTTTTCAACATCGATTTAAAACTTTGCTCTTTTGCAAACAAACGTGTTGTAATTTCTCCATCCTCATTGCGATCAATCAAGACATGTTTGGGCGCAGGAATTAAACAGTGCTGAATACCGCCATATCCGCCAAGCGATTCCTGGTAGGCTCCTGTGTGAAAAAATCCAATGTATAATGGTTCTTTTTCATTGGACGAAACCTTCGGCAAAAACACATTGTTGGCATGCGCTTCTGTATTGTAATAATCCATGCTATCGCAGGTAATACCGCCCAGATTCACCGTTTGGTACTCGCGTTCCCAATGATTGATCCCAAGCATAATAAAACGCTGATTGATGCCCCACGTATCGGGCAAAGTTGTGATGAACGAACTATCAATCATATACCACAACTCGCGATCGTTTTGCAATTTCTGATCAATAATCGAATACAAAGCCGCACCGCTTTCGCTCACCGTGAAAGATCCAAATTCGGTAAAAATATTTGGCTCTGGAATATCGTTGTTATCGCAGAAATTTTTGATTTGCGATACAATTTCCTCAATCATGTATTCATAATCGTACTCAAATCCCAACGACGTTTTTATCGGCATGCCACCACCAATGTTGAGTGAATCCAATTCGGGACAAATCTTCTTCAATTCGTAATATACTTTCAAGCACTTGGCCAACTCGGTCCAATAATAAATCGTGTCTTTAATGCCCGTATTGATGAAAAAATGAAGCATTTTCAACTCAAAACGTGGATTGTCTTTGATCTTCGTTTTATAGAACTCCGCAATATCTTTATCGCGAATACCCAAACGCGAAGTATAAAACTGAAAATTCGGTTCTTCTTCAGACGCAATGCGAATGCCTAATTTAACTTTTGGAGCTTTTGCATTCTTGGCATAATACTCAATCTCGCTCATGTTGTCGAGCACCGGAACAACATTAAACCCATCGTTGATCAACTCTGTAACCAACTGCTGATACGGTTTACGCTTGTAACCGTTGCAAACAATAAAATTGTTTTTGTCAATCTTTCCCTGCTTATATAAATCTTTGATGATGTGAATGTCATACGTTGACGAGGTTTCCAAATGCACTTCGTTTTTAAGAACTTCTTCGAGTACGAAAGAAAAGTGACTACTTTTGGTGCAGTAACAATACGTGTACGTTCCTTTATAATCAACTTTGGCCATGGCTACGTTGAACCAACGCTTGGCTTTCTGAATCTGAGAACCAATTTTGGGTAAATAGGTAATTTTGAGCGGTGTGCCATATTTCTTGATAATATCCATCAATGGAATATCACAGAAATGTAGTTCGCCTTCAGTAACGTGAAACCCTTCTTGGGGGAAATTGAACGTTTGCTCAATCAGGTTCTGGTAAGTATTCTCCATGGACATGGTCGAAAAGCAGGTTAAGTGAATGTAAACGAAGTGAGTTACTTTAATAATTCGGATACAAATGTAAGTTACTTACATTAATCATACAATCAAAAAGGAGGCCAATATGAGAGCCATTAAAAAATTAAAGTTTATTGAGGTCAAATCCGAAATCGGAGCAGGCACACGCGGAGCCAGTTTAGGGCCAGATGCAATTCGTATTGCTGCGCTTGATTATGGTAGTAATCTGTTCCGACAGTTTGAGAATATTGAAGTCAAGAACGAAAACCACTTACTTTTTGAACCTCAAGGTAGTCTTTATGCAAAACGTGCTAAAGGATTGATTACCATGTATGAGCGTATTTCATCGGAAGTGAGTAAAGCACTTAAAGCAAATTATTTCCCCATCGTTTTAGCGGGCGATCACAGTACTGGCGGAGCTACAATCGCTGGTGTTCGCATGGGCTGCCCTGCTAAAAGTAGAATCGGTGTTATTTGGATTGATGCACATGCCGATTTGCATTCTCCTTATACAACACCGTCTGGAAATATGCACGGAATGCCATTGGCCATCGCATTAAGCGAAGACAATAAATCCAATCAGATCAATAAACCCGATAAAGAAACCATCGAAAACTGGGCAAAACTCAAAGCTATTGGTGGAAATGGATCGAATATTCGCTATGACGACCTCGTTTACATTGCCCTCCGCGATGTTGAACCGGAAGAAACGGCTTTGATTAAAAACAATAAGATCAAAGTCATGACTACTGCCGAAGTGAAACGCCACGGGGTAGAACGCATTGCCCGCGATACACTCGCTTATTTGAAAGATTGTACCCATATCTATATCTCGTTTGACGTAGATAGTATGGACTCTTCCATCTCTAAAGGAACTGGTACACCCGTACGCAATGGCATTACCGAAAAAGAAGCCGGATCGTTACTTGCGCGCTTGATCCAAAACGAAAAAGTAGTCTGTTTCGAGATCTGTGAAGTCAATCCGACACTCGATAAAGAGAACTTAATGGCCGAAAACACCTTCGAAATTCTTCAAAAAGTAGTCAGCCAACTGACTTAAAACTGATATGCAAACACTCGAATCGCTCCTTTCTGGAGCCGTAGCTCAGGCAGTTCAAGCCGTTTTTAACAAAACCATTGACCCCGCCTCAGTTGTTTTTCAACAAACCAACCCCCAATTTGAAGGCGATACGACCCTTGTTGTCTTCCCGTATGCCAAAGCCGCAGGCAAAAATCCGGAAGAAGCCGGAAAAATGCTTGGCGAATACTTGCAAGCACACATTGCCGATGTCGAATCGTTCAATGTTGTTAAAGGATTTCTCAATCTTGTTATTTCCAACCGTTTTTGGATGGCTAATTTTATAGAAGCCAGTCAAAACGAATCCTTCGGAACTGTTGCACCAACACCCGAAAGTCCATTGGTTGTTGTTGAATACAGTTCGCCCAATACGAACAAACCCTTGCATTTGGGCCACGTGCGCAACAACTTGCTTGGCTATGCAGTAGGCGCTTTGCTTCAAGCAGCAGGCAATCATGTTAAACTTGTCAACCTGGTCAATGATCGTGGCATTCATATCTGTAAGAGCATGTTGGCCTGGCAGAAACTTGGCAACGGCGAAACGCCCGAATCATCCGGCATGAAAGGCGATAAGCTCGTAGGCAAGTATTATGTCGAGTTTGATAAACATTACAAAGCAGAAATTGCAGCACTCCTTGCCAACGGAAAAACGCAAGACGAGGCCGAAAAGCAAGCTCCGATGATGACCGAAGCACAAGAAATGCTGCGTCAATGGGAAGCCGGAAATCCTGAAGTGAAAGCCCTTTGGGAAAAAATGAATGCTTGGGTGTATGCCGGATTTGAAAGCACGTACAAAGCGATGGGCGTGCGTTTCGATAAGTTTTATTACGAATCGCAAACCTATTTACTCGGAAAATCGATTGTTGAAGAAGGCTTGCAATCAGGCGTTTTGCAAAAACGTACAGACGGTGCTGTTATTCTCAATCTTACCGCCGAGAAACTCGATCAGAAAGTCTTGTTGCGTAGCGATGGCACTTCGGTTTATATGACACAAGATTTGGGAACAGCGGTAGAACGCCGGAAAGAATTTCCGTTTCAAAAACACATTTATGTAGTAGGCAACGAGCAAGAACACCATTTCAAAGTGCTCAAAATTGCGTTAGCAAAATTGGGCCATGCTTGGGCCGATGGGCTGCATCATTTATCGTACGGCATGGTTGAATTGCCCGAAGGAAAAATGAAATCGCGCGAAGGAACCGTTGTTGATGCGGATGATTTGATTGCATCTATGGAAGCTGAAGCATTTGCTTTGATTGAAGAAAAAGGCATTGATAAAGACATGGCAACTGCCGAGAAAGAAAAACTCGCGCATCAAATTGGTATGGCTGCGCTCAAGTATTTCCTACTCAAAGTAGATCCGAAGAAGAAAATGATGTTCAACCCCAAAGAGTCTATCGACTTGCAGGGAAATACAGGACCGTTCATCCAATACACGGTTGTGCGTATTCGTAACATCTGGCGTAAATCTGGATTGACGGCGTTGCCAGCATTTCCGGCAACTGTAACCGTTCATCCAAAAGAAAAAGAATTGCTCAAATTACTCGATCAGTTTCCTGCCGTGATTCAAAATGCCGCTGCCAATTACAGTCCAGCAGTAATGGCTATGTATTGTTACGATTTAGCAAAAACATTCAATCAGTTTTACGATTTGCACGATGTCTTGCATGAAACCAATCAAGATATGCAGCATTTCCGTATGGTTTTAATCAAACGTGTAGCCAATGCTATCGAAATGGGTATGGCCATGTTGGGCATTGAAATGCCAGAGCGGATGTAATAAGAAAATAGGTAATCCATTCAAACAAAAAACTCCTGCGAAAATTTTTGCAGGAGTTTTTTGTTGTGGGGTTTTACTACTATTCAATTTACACTACTTATTCCTCGTCTTTAATAATTTCAACAGGGAATGCTGCTTTGCCCGATGTTGCATGTTGCGATAACATCACGATTTCATCAATGCAATACTCGATCACAATATTTTTATTGCCTATGAATTGATTTTCTTCATCACGCGTGGTTAAGCTAAACTCGCGTGTTTTACAAGAACATGGATGCAAACAATCGTAGGAAATAAAACGATCAGGAATAATGGTGGCTTGATACGGTTTCGTAGGCATCGGATCAAAACTCACTTTGGTGATGCGGAAGCCTTTAAACTCAACATCGCTAAACGGATTGCAAACCGTGATGAAGAAAACTTCGTTGTCGTGGTTTTCGATCACATCGCGTTTGCTATCGCCCCAATGCAAATAGAATACCGGTGCCAACGTTGCGTTTTCTTTGATGATTGTAGCGCAAGTCATGGGTGTAAATGGCGAGGCATGACCATTCGGATTTGCTGGAACAATATTGGTTTTTACTTTAGCTTGCTCCAAGAGATCTTTGTCTTGCTCTTCGGCATTTTCGTTGCAACCATCGCAGCCACAATCGCAATCGTCGTGCGGATCGGTAGGCGTATCGGGTCGGTTAAAACTGGTGATGATGTTGGGTAAGCCCATTACGCCAACTGTTTTCTCGGTTAATTTGACATAATTCAAATCAACAGTTGGTGTTGCAGTATCAGAATTGATAATAGCAGCCAAGGTATCTTCAAGCGGTTTTACACCATAGATGACATTGTCTGGCCCTAACTGCAAAGCAGCCATGGCAAAGTCCCAGATATTGTTACTATTTGCAGACGCTGCAGTATAAGTATGAATCGTTTTAGTTTGATTGCTACTAAACTCATATTGGCAAATGCGTGTTGCGAGATTAGAAACCAGCGCAGTATAGTATAAGTATTTTGAATTTGGAGAAAACTCAACACCATAGGTATTTACAGTATCTTTTATAACAATTTCATTGCTGATTGTACCATTTTGTTTATCGAAAGTATAAACAGAGACAGAAAATAAATGATAGTTGGCAAGGGCAAGAAGAGTTCCATCTAAATTTGCTTTCATATAGCCAACATTATCAATCTTACTATCAGCCCCCTTCGAATCTTTTAAGTCGATATCGCTATGATGAGCAACACCCGAAGCCGTTACTAAAAAAATGCGTAGTGTGCCGGGGCCATTCCAGTCTCCACTTCGTTGCAAGGCACCAATCACCCAAAAATCAGTTCCATTGGCATGGCGTATTGCTGTCAATTTTTCGGTTGGGATATACCCTTTCTTTTTATCGCCCGCTTGAAGCGTTTGAAAAACTGTGGGTACGGTGTAAGCCCAGTTTGCCGTTGCCGTATCCATAAGAATGGCAGAAATCGGTTTAATCAAGTGTTTTTTTAATGCATCACGATCGGGCGTACCGCTCATGCCATCAGCACTAAAAACATAATATTTTTTCGGATTGCTTGGATTAGGATCAGCTGGGTCGGGAAATAAAATGCCGGATTGTGTAGAAGAATGATGTCCGTTTAACACATTGCTGTGTTTCAAATTGTGTTGGCCATCCCAGATGCTTTGTCCGTTGGTGTAGAAGAGCAAGTTGCCTTGTGCATCGGCAATAGACGCGCATCCTTCATTGGTTTTCATCGCGCTACCCGGAGCACTCGGGAATGCGGTTGGTCTGTTTCCGTTTACAGCGGTGCTGAAATCTAGTCCGGCGTTGTTGCCGAAAATCCATTTTGTGTTTTGCATTGGAGTTTTTTTTAAAGATTCGTTTTGGGTTATTGAAGTGTAACACGATTAGCTAATGCGGTGCAATGATGCGGGGATTTAAAAGATAACAATGCCGCTAACTAGTAAAAGGAAGAGATGAGTTTGTAAAACAGAATTTTCAGTAAGGCTGTTCTTGAAAGATAAAATTTCGGAAACACAGAACGATTGCTTTTGTGTTTTCTTTTTGATATGGCTGTAAGGCTTGTTATTGCTGATAAAAATGGGCTTTTGATCGGATGTTTATAGCCGATACTAGTTTGCATTTTTTTTTATAACCAAGGTTATGAAATTTAAACAGGCTCTAACAACACAAAAAAAGCCGCCTCAAATCGAGACGGCTTTACATTATTTATTTTTTTGATCAGAACAGATACGATAGGCCAATGCGTAAATCGAGTAGATTTTGACGGCGGAGATTTTTACCCAAAATGTTAAAGAATGAGTTGTAAGAGAGTTCTGCGATGGGTGTTTGCGAGGGAATTAAGTTTGAATATGTTTCTTTATACGAACCGTTGAAAAACAGAGACATACCGAAAGAATAATCGAGCGCGAAATTGTGTTTGAGCGGAACGTTATTGCCCGAGCGAATGCTGATATAAGTAGCTCGAAATACTTTTTCAGGCAAAACGAGTGATGCATTGTTTCTGAAATCGTAGTTGTAATAGAAATAAGGAAGCGAATCGTTTTCTGTTTTTACATTCAAGCGTACTTGCCCTATTCCTAGTTCGAGATATTTTCCGATTGGGGCAATGAAGGCCCCCGTATATTTGCGAATACTTACACCCAGAGTCAGCATATTGGTTTTTATTCTCGACTCTGTATATGATTTAAGCGGATCTGAACCTGTATAATAGTATGCTTGATATGTGCCGTACTGTTCCGAATAAGGGCCATCGAATGTGAGTCCGAAATTGTAGTTTTGACGAGCAAAACCAATATTGGCGGCAATTGTTGTGCTTCGTCCCGCAGCAAAAGCAAACGATAAACTATGTTTGAAGGATAGTTTTATACGACTACTTCCGCTATAATATTCATAAAGAGCTGAAAACTGATCGTAATATACACTTGGGCTTGTCATTACACCGATAGCAAAGCGTTTGCCCTGAAATCCGGGTGCTTGTGCATTTCCTGTGTTTGCGAAGGCAACTAGAAAAGCTAGTAAAAGCGTAGAAAAAAAGATGTTGTTTTTCATCGGTTTACTTTTTTTTAGTGTTACGTTTTTTATTTTTCATCCGCTTCATCACATCGTACATCTGTGAATCTAAATATCCTTTTTTCGATTTCGATTTCATGGTAACGACATGGCTCATTTCCTGTTTCCCTGTTTTCACGTTGTAAACCAAAGTGTAGTAATTTGTTTCATAAATAGGACTCATGGCATAGTAAATACCAAAAGGTAGAATTGGAAAATAAAGGATCGAAACGAGAATAATAGAGCCTCTATTTTCGCGCTGTTGTTTGTAGGAAAAAACACCTGTGTAGCAAAAATGATCGGTACCATATTTTTCAGCTACGGGCGTTGCATATTCGCTTTCGAGCGGAATCATTTCCACTTCTTCATGATCCAAACGTTCGCCAATCCAATCGTTGATGGCCGCCATATCATTGAATCGGTCCACTTCATTTTCTGCAAATTTTTTAGGGTCGAGTATTTGATAATTTAATCCGGCGAGCGACGCATTTTCACCAATTTGTTGGGAAAACTGCAAGAGTTTTGCTTCCGATTTAACCAAACGTAAACCCTTACGTTCATCGACTTCAAAAAAGAACGGATCGACAAACACAACCGAATCGATCCCTAAGTTTGGAGCTTCGCCTTTTTTGTATTGTTTCTTTTGCTGCTTTTGTTGTTTGCGGTATTCGTATTCACTCATTTTTTTACTCGAACCCTCTTTTTCAGCAGCGAGATCAGCCTTCATATCAGCAGCTATTTGCGCGCTTGCAAACATGTTTTTCAATTCGGGATCGTCCAAGACATCGGCAAATGCAAGCAAATGAAAAATAACTTCTTCTTTGGTTGCTTCGCGCTGTTTGACAACTTCTTGCTCTTTTTTATCTTTCCGAAGTTTATCGTATTTACTAACATATTTTTTCTCTTCGGGATCGTCTTGTTTCGTATCGGTATTTTTTTGTTCGGCAACAGCAAGCGTATCTTTTTTTGATTTTTCTTGCGTGATATAATTTTCTTTGGCCTCGCTTAAACGTTCTAAGTTGATTTGTTGCATGAAAATTAAGTCGCTGCACAAATCGTCGCGCATAGCCATTAGCGTGGGGGAGGGGTTTTGCTTACATACATCAAACAAAAAGCGTAAAGCAATAATATGCAGTTGTTCTGGTTCTAGTTGGCGGAAAAAGAATGCCGCGCGTTGGCTTTCACCCTCGATCTTTTTGTAGCTGGTTGAAATATCGCTATACAAACCTGCATTGCTGTATTTCGCCATACCATACAAGGCTTTAGCCATAAAGGTTTGCGCATGTATATTTTGCGAATCGGTTTCGAGCATGACATACGCATTGTAAAATGCATCTACATAATTCCGATCAAGCAGTTGTAAGCGAATTACTTCTTCGCGTGCCGCTAACTGCGCGGCATCGAAAGAGGCCGACGAACCAACAAATTTATTCAAACCACAATTGTTTAATGCGGCCAATTGTGTTTCCATGCGCTTACGACGTGTTGCCATATTGGGATGCGTACTAAACTTATCGTCTTCTTCATCTGTTGAAAAGTCGATCGCAGCTATACTATCCAATTGCAACGCATCCGGTATTTTCATCAACGAATTTTCAAACGCATCGAATTTGAATACAATCTCATTAAAAGGTAAATGCGAAAATTGTAATACGAATAACGAGTTTAATGCTTCTTCACAACTATACGAAGTACGGCTAAGGCGAATCAAACCAAGCGAATCGGCATCCAATTCCAACGACTTGCTGTACGTCGATGCTTTTGCAATACGGTCTTCATACGAGTTGTACTTGTAACTTTGATTGTCTGAGAAAATTGCTTCTTGTTCTAAATACGAATTGAGCGTATGGCGTTTTTCGTAGTGTGAAATCTCGTGCGAAAGCACAAAGGCCAATTGTGCTTCATTTTCTAATTGAGCAATCAAACCAAGTGTTACGAAAATAATTCCCTGATCGGTACAAAAAGCATTTGCTTGTGGCGACTTCAAGCAGTAGAAGCGAAGCTTTTCACGTAGTTCGGGTTGATCGGCCAAAACACGGTCGGCAATTTGATTGACATAAACAGTTACCGGATCGCCAAACAAAACTTTACCACTTAGCAATAAATCATCGATCAAATAATTGGTGTTCAACAAAAATTCGTCTCGATTTTTTTCTTCCCTTGCGGTTTTTGCTTTTTTCTCATCGCTTTTATCTTGCTCAAATTTGGTAACCGAAAGTGTTCTGAAATCGGCTGGAATAGGCCCACTGCAACGAAGCGGTTGGTAAGTTTGAGCAAGGCCCGATTGAACACCAAGCAATGCAAAAAAAGCAAACCAGATTTGTATTCTAAAAAACATAAATAGTCATTTTTTAATTTGTGAATGTGTTTTTGACGTAAACATTAGCTCAATAGCCACCTATGCGTATTCCAACTCCAGCACTAGCTTGTAAAGAGAAACGCGACGATTGCCAAGGTTGCTCAAAAATACCTGCCGAAATACCTGCCGAGCCATGAACATAAAAGATGTCTTGTGTATAATAAGCAGAGAACATAGGAGTAAGCACATGCGTAGTTTGCGAAAATGTACTTGTTCTTTCCGTCGATTGCCCATAACTATCTGTAAATGTAAATGTCTCAATATTGCGATAGAACCGAAGCCCAACAATATTTGCTCCTAGATTGAAACGCCAACTTTCGTTTAACAAGAAAAAATCGGGTTGATAACCAACATACATGCCAAAATACCCGCCTGTTTGTGCTTGTGTTCCCTTTACGAGTTGGGGTTGCACGTAATTAAATTCAGAAAACATTTTTTCGAGTTTACTTGTTTTTGGGAAATAATATTCTCCAACCAAACCAACGGTAAAGTAACTTTGTATAAACCACAATGCTTGTATGCGTGTACCCAAGAGCATTGGCTCTGGTGTAGCATAGACATTGGCATAATTTGCATTTGGAAGAATGGGTTTATCTACAACAACAGAAGCGAGTAGGGCAAAATCAAGTTGTGCGTATAGAGGCGATTTTGCTGTACATGTGAGTAAAAAGAGCAATACTAGCTTTTTCATACGGTTTTATTTATTGAAAGACAACACGAGAATACTGATAGACGCGCATTCTTCGTTCACTATACAAAATCAGTTCGTTAGAACCCGTTTGCTTACATACTTTTGGACGAACAACGACATCGCCTTGCTCGCTTGTCATTAATACTTCGCGATCCACCTTTCCTTGTCCAGAAACTTCTACGAGCATAACTACCAAGCCTCTGCGTCCATTCATAATTCTAGGCTCTTTGCCAGTTTCTAAAATAATATTTTCGGGATTGTCGTTGTAAATAAAAAAAATTTTATCGCCAATAACAGTCAGCGCGTAAGATGAAAAGTAACCACCATCGTTTTTAGATTTTTGACGTTTAGGTATTTTACATTTCCATTTGAGATCTCCCGTTGGATCGAAGTTTAAGATTAAAATATCGTTGTAGATATAATAATCAGAACAAGATTCGCTTGTGCCACCGTTTGCTGTAGAAGTTGTTGTACAAACGGTGTATGTATAATATTGTTCAGCAACTAATGTAACGCTACCACTTTCGGTGATGAGAACCTCGTTCAATTCAAATTGATACAATTCGGGTTCTTGTCCTTTAGCTTCTTGCTTTTTAGCTTTTTTAGCATCTCGCTCACTCATGTATTGCGTGATAAACTCAGTATCAAATTCAGCCTTTTTTAGATGCTTTATTTTCTCTGTTTGTCCATCAATAAGCATGTTGAATGCCCCTTTAACACTAAATGTTCCTTTGTCAGAATAAAAGCCAGTAACCAAAATATCGCCTTGAGGTGTTGCTACTGCTTTTGCATCAGTAATGAACTTATCGTCTAATTTGAATTCCATATCTGAAATAGTCCGATCATCGGACGTAAAACGATAAAATCTGTAGCTATAAGTTGGCTTACCTGACCTTCGAGACTCGCGAGATGATTTACGATCTTGGTCAACAATTCCTAAAACATAAACTTCGCCATTATTTTCTAGTCGAATAGATTCTCGTTTAAACCCAGTAGAAGTTGGAATTTTAAGTTCTTTATCCCATAATTTAGTAAGTTCTGCATTCATCACGCTCACATTAAAAGAACCATCATCTTGCGCATCATTATCAGATCGAGGAGGCTTATTCCAATACATCATTACTTTCGATTCATCTTCGGAGACAATTAAATTAACGCCATAAATTGCCGAAGCACCACGCATAGTCGTTTTACTAGGATAGCTGATTTTATTCAACAATTTAAATCCTCCACTTGGAAGTAAGGTTGATTTATTTACTTTTTGATACAAGTGATAAATTATGCCTGATTTTAAATCACTAGCCACATAAAAGAAATATAAATTTCCATTGATCAGAAAGGCTTCCGTGAAAAAGGTTTTTAAATCCTTATATTTTTCATTTGTTATCTTAATTGACTTATCAATCTGCATTGACTTATTTAGATGCTCAATGTAGTAGGCCATTTTTTTCAGGCGGATCATATAAGCACCTGTTTCGTCATTTCCGGCGTTGTATCTAAGTATTGATTTCCCTGGGCTAGACTCGGGACCGTCTTGAATACTTACTTTTTTTGATTTCTGCTGCGCCAGAAGTGATGAAGAAAAAAGTGCAAATAGGCAAACAAGCGCAACAAGGCGCAATTTTTTTAGCGACATGAGTTTGGTTTTTGGGGTGAATTGATTCAGCGTGTAAAAATAAAAAAGATCGGTTTGGTACCGACCTTTTAATTGATTTATCCTGAAAAATAAAACCCTATCGCCGCTTCGCGCCGCCGCCTTTCGCACCACCCCGCGCTTTTTGTCCACCGCCGCCCTGACGCGCCTGAGTATTGCCTTTGCCACCTTTGCGTGCCTGTGTTGCATTGCCCGACCCCGAATTTTTACGTTGTGTGCCTCCCGCTTGTGTCCGCGCACCATTATGATGAGCCGCATGACGCGCCCGAACAGTTGGCGATGCCACACGTTGACGATGATAACAACGATGCGCCCGATTGACACGATGTACATGAACAACCCGATAATTGACACGGTGATGCACAAAACGCGGATGATAAACGCGCCATGCAACCGGACGCCACGGATGCCATGCGCGCGGATAATAGCCCCAACGGTAAGGTGAAACCCAAACAACATACGTTGGCGCAAAAATAAAACGAACACAACGCCATGCCCACACATTGCGCACCAGCGAACGCGAGGCGATAAAACCTTGTCCGAATTTTTTATCCATTTCCACACCCGCTTCCCCAGGCTCAACGATATAATCCTTTCCATACAAATCTTCGTCGCCAACCAATTGGACAACCGCCGACGATTCGCCATCCTTCTCAATTTCAATCACCGCCACATCCTGCGATTCGGTTTCGCTTACCGCAACTTGTAAGGTAATGGCATGTGCGCCACTATCTGTCCGATCGACCACACGGATATAATCCACTTGGTCATCGCCATTCAAATCTAAATTGTTGACCGCGTTTGTTTCACTGTTCAATGCTGTTTCAAACGCTTCAACACTTTCTGCCGATTTGAATAAATCCAAAACCGCATACAAATCAAGTTGATCGCCTGGAAGGCCCGTAGAATCCTTATCCTGTGCCTGTACTGCAAGGGTTGAAAAACCGGCGAGAAAAATGGAGAGCAATATTTTTTTCATAGCGAATCGTTTTTATAGTGTTAAGACACACCTCAACTGCAAAGGTTTAACCAAAAAATGAAAAACGGAAACCTGCTGATCGGCAGATTTCCGTTTTTGATCGATTCTCTTATAAACTAGTTACCAATTTCGCAGTTGTCGTACATGTAACTGTTTGTTTCTTCATGAAACTTAAATGTTGGCGAATACTTATTGACTTCCCACCAAAACTTCGTGCGTTTGCGGTCGCCATTTCCGAGTTCGTTCATCGTTTCTGTATCATACAAACGGCCATTGGCCATCGTATAACGAACAAATTCGCTGTTGCGAATATCATCAAGCGGATTTTTATCCAACACAACCAAATCGGCCAGTTTACCCACTTCGAGCGAACCAATCTGATCATCCATACCAATGTAGGAAGCTCCATTCATGGTAGCGCAACGCAATGCCTGCATCGGCGACATACCACCTTGCGCCAGCATCCACAATTCCCAATGCGCGCCAAGGCCTTGCAATTGCCCATGCGCACCAAGATTGACTTTAACACCAGCGTCGGCCAATTTTTTGCACGATTGTGAAATAAGGATATGTCCATTGGTATATTCTTCATCAGGAATCATGGTGCGGTGGCGTGCGCGTGAATCGAGAATGGCGCGCGGATAATATTGCATTAAGCGTTTGTGATCGTAAACATTCGTTTTCTGATACCAATAATTTTCACCGTTGATTGCACCATAAGCCACAATCAAGGTTGGCGTGTAGCCTGTATTGCTTGCTCCCCAGAGTTTCACCACATCATCGTAAACTGGCGCAACCGGAATATTGTGTTCAATACCCGTGTGCCCGTCGAGAATCATGCTCATGTTGTGGTAGAAAAACGAACCGCCTTCCGGTACAACTTCAACCTGTTGGTTGCGCGCTGCGGTAATCACTTGCTGGCGTTGTTCGCGGCGCGGCTGGTTGTAACTTTTTACAGAAAATGCGCCACATGCTTTGGTACGATAAATCGCACTATACGCATCGTCGTAATTATTGATCGTTGCTTTAAAATCGCCCTCTGCGCCATATAAAATCCAACCCGTAGAAAAAATACGCGGTCCAACCATGTGTCCTGCACGAACAGCTTCCGATTGCGAGAAAACCATTTCGGTATTCGACGAAGGATCATGTGTGGTTGTTACGCCAAAAGCAAGGTTTGCATAATAACTCCATTGCTTCTGCGGACTCAATCCTTGGCGGAAAGTACCCAAATGCGCATGCACATCGACAATACCCGGCATGATAGTTTTTCCGGCGCAATCCACAACTTTTGCATCAGCAGGAATTGACACATTTTTTCCAAGCGCCACAATTTTATTTTCCTTCACCACAATTGTTCCATTTTCGATCACCTCATTTGCTGCATTCATGGTGATGATGCGCGCGTTGGTTAATGCAATTGTTCCTTTCGGTTTATCGGAAGGAAGCGTAAGGCCAATTTTTAATCCAGTAGAATCGATACCTGGCAAACTATCTGGCGCACCTGCAACAAAATCAAATGTTTTGTTGATCTCGCGTGTGAAATATTCGCCACCCAATGTCCAATGCAATTTCTTGCTATCGCTGCTCCAATGCAAACTTTGCCCCGCATCGCGTGTAACCACGTTTGATGGAACTTGGCCCATGTCTTTGCTCAGATCGAGCGTTTTTCCTGTTGCTGGAAACGCACAGATATACACTTTATGCAATTCGCGAAACGCAATCCATTGGTTGTCTGGACTTGGAACAATCTCCCACGCATATTGCGACGAAGCCAAGTTGCGGTGTGTACGCTCAGTCAAATCATAACTACACAATGATTTGGAATCGCCTTGGTCGATGAAATACAACAACTGTTTTCCATTTCCAGAAAATTTCGGCGCTTGTGCACCATTGTAGAAATGAAACGTTGCATTGCCGCCAGTTGCAGGAACGGTATATGTTCCGGGCTTTACCGAAAAGGCAAAACCTTGGTGATCGTTTCCTTCTTCTTTCCAGAACGCAATGGTTTTAGCATCGGGCGAGAATGCAGGTGTGCGGAAAATTCCTTTTTCAGTCGTAACTTTTGTTGCCTTCGCTGTTTTGAAATCATACACCATGACTGCGCCCATTTGTTCATCGTTCCAAGAAACATACGTGAGCTTAGAACCATCAACCGCAAAACTCGGTTCAAATTCAAAATCCATTCCGTTAGTCAAACGCACCGGCTTACCATCAGGCAATTGTTTCTTCCAAAGAAATCCTGCTGCATTGAAAACAAGCGTTTTTTCGTCAGGCGATGTTACCGCGTTACGAATCATTTTTACATCTGTATTCTCTGGCGCAGCATTGTTTTTGAACCGAAGCGCATTGTAGATGCGATGTTTGCTCGTAACTGTAAATGGAATATTTTGTGCTTGTGATGTTGTAATATCAACATTGACTAATTTTCCTTTCGCCCAAATCACAATGTGTTTATTATCGGGAAGCCAGCTATAACCTGTATAAGCACCAAAAATACACCACGCTTCCATCTGATCTTTGCTGAGTTGATCGTAAACAGGCCATTCTTCGCCAGAAGCCAAATCGCGCAAAAACAAGACTGTTTGTTCGCGCACCCGACGCACAAATGCCAACGTTTTTCCATCGCGCGAAATTTGCGGACGACAAGCACTTCCTGCACCACCTGTAATCAATTCCGTTTCGCCCGTCTGAAAATCGTAACGCTTGATGACGTAAATCTCGTTGTTCGGATCTTTGTTGTATTGAAAATACCCGCCCGGATACATGTCTTCGCTATAATACACATAACGGCCATCAGCCGAAACGCTAGGCTCATTCAAATCCTGTTGCTTGTTTTTCTTTTGCGTGAGTTGAATGCCTTCGCCACCTGTTGTATGATACATCCACAATTCACCAGCACCCAGCGATCGGGTAGAAGTGAAGTGTTTGCGCGCAATGAGGTAATTGCCATCAGCACTCCAAACGGCATTGTTGAGCAACCGAAAATTTTCTGTGGTTACTTGTTTGGCCGAACTTCCATCTGCATTCATCGTCCAAACATTATCGCCACCGCCACCATCGCTTGTAAACGAAAGTTTTTTTCCATCAGGACTAAAACGCGGTTGCGATTGCCACGCATGACCCGATTGCAAGACCTGTGCAGTTCCGCCAGCAAGTGGTAGCGAATAAATATCGCCCAATAAATCGAAGGCAATCGTTTTGCCGTCAGGACTCACATCGAGGTTCATCCATGTTCCTTCGTTGACTGTAAATTCCACTTCTTTAAATGAACCTGGCGGATTGCTGACATCCCATTTTTTGGGTTTATCGCCACCAGCAGCTAAGAGAATAATTGCAGCAAGCGGAAGAACCGCAATAAAATATTTTTTCATGATTGAGATTGGTTGAGATTGCGAATATAAATGCAAAACCCGCTTGCAAGTTGTTGCGAGCGGGTTTTTATGGAGAATTTACACAAGCGGTTAGAAACCGACTTTAGGTGATGGTTTTTGTTCGATGAGAACACCCAAGCAACCACCATCGCCAGTAGCACCTTTGGCAACGCCAGCGCCGGGAATGGTAATGGTAATAACCATGTTGCGAGTCGATTCGCATGAAAATTCCATGTGTGTGGCTTTGTTATCGGTTGCATTGTCGTAAAGCACTTCGCCTGTGGTAACATCAGACAATGTAAATCCGATATCGGCACCCAATAATTTATCGTTGCAGATAGAGATGGAATAGTCAAAACCGCCGTAGCAAATGACTTTTAGTTTCGATGTTGTTCCTTTGGCGAAGAGGCCACTTTTTGATTGTGAATTGTAAATAAATCCACCTTCAGATGCTTGACTACAACCTTTGCGGTGAAACGTAACACAAGGGTTTTGCGCATGAATTGGCAAAGTCGTTGCAACCATGGCGAGGAGCATGAGGTATGTTGCTGCTTTCTTGATCATAATATCGTTGTGTTTCAGGTTATTGTGCTGCAATAAAACTTGCGCGGATTTCGGCAATTTTAGTTTTAATTTTCTCGAATTGTTCTTTGGTAATTGCTGTTTTAGCGCCACCACCCAGAACACGCTTGCCACCTTTCATGGTCATGCTTCCAGCAGTTGACTCATTTGTTTTCACAGCAGCAAAAAGGGCTTGTAATTCTTTCATCTGAGCCAAAACAGAAGCTACATCGGCATTTGATTCGTATTTGGTCATGTATTCAACCAAATTGTCGAGCGAATGTTTTTGTTCGGCAACACGAATGGCGGCTTTGTTGTCTTTGTCAAAATCGCCAACAATATTGCTCATCAGGAACAAACTTTCAACCCAACCACCAGCAAGCATTAAGCTGAGATCAGTACCACGCTTATTGTCTTCTAGATTTTGGAAAGAAGACAAATACAAATCGTTAGAAATTGCCACAAGCGAATCGGCGTTTCCGGCATTTTTGCCAATGCGTTCTTTGTCTTTATCGTTGAGTGATGTAGCCACTTGAAGTTTGTTGCCCATACGCATCACGGTACCAAAGTAGCCGAGAACTTTATCGCTTACATTAAATGTGCTGCAATACAACAAGTCGGAAGAATAAATACCGAGGTTAAGCGATTGCGCTTTTTTGCTGTTGTAATTTTTTTCGTTGTCAGGCGAGTTCAGTTGATCTGATTTCACATCGCCCGTGTTCGCCAATTTCATAAAGGCAAACATTTCGGCAGGAGAAGGTACCTGAACATTTTGTTCGGTAACAGAATCCACGTTAGCGAGTGAATCGGTGTTAACAGAATCTACAGTGTTGTTGCCGGTTGTATCATTGCTGCACGATGCAAGCGAACAAAACAAAGCGGTTACAGAAATGCCGACAGTCAGCGGCAGGAATGTTTTTTTCATACGAAAAGGCTACAAATCGTTGGTTTTGTGCAAGCAAAAATAACTTTTTATTCGAATCGCCCGCACCTTCGGCAATTAATGTGTTTTAAAACTTTGGTTTGGTTCGGGCAACGCTTCGATAAAATCTGCGTCTGTTTGGTAAAAAAATACTACTTTTGCCGTTCGTTATGCGCCAACTCGTCATTTTCTGTATGCTAACCATCACGCTTCTTGCCGGAGCGTGTAGCGAATTGCATAAAATTCAGAAGAGTACCGATCTCGGTTTGAAGTATGAGAAAGCTGTCGAATACTTCAAAAAAGAAGATTACCCGAAAGCGCAAATGCTTTTTGACGAGTTGTATGCCGTAATGCGTACAACCGATAAAGCAGAAGACATTACCTTTTATTTAGCCTACTGCAATTATCACCAAGGCGATTATATTTTGAGTGGCTATTTATTCCGCAATTTTTTCCGCAGCTTTCCTTTTAGTGCTCGTGCTGAAGAGTGTTTATTTATGAGTGCTTATTGCCATTTCCTCAATTCGCCGCCGTATATGCTCGATCAGCAAGATACCTATATCGCGATCGAAGAATTTCAGTTTTTTACCAAGCAATTTCCAGAAAGCACACGCATCGGAGAATGCAATAAATTGATTGATAAACTTCGTGATAAACTGGAGAAAAAGGCATTCATGATTGCTCGGCAATACTACCGCATCGAAGACTACAAGGCTGCCATTACGGCATTTGAAATCCTCATGAAAGATTTTCCCGATACACATTACCGTGAAGAGGCTATTTTCTTGACCATGAAATCGTATTACCTCTTGGCCGAAAATAGCGTGGATGCGAAAAAGGCCGAACGTTATGCCGAAGTGGTTACACAATACAACAAGTTTACGACGATGTATCCTGAAAGTCAGTTTACAGCCGAAGCCAAACGCATTTATCAAAATACCGTTGTTGTTCAGGAACGCATGAAACGCAACGCACAATAAAAATCAATCCGAATATTCAGTCAACACCAATAATAACATCCATCACATGGACTTCAAAAAAACGAACGCCGAATCTACAACCGTTACACGCGATCTTCGTCAACTCGACAAAGAAACCATTAACATTTACGAATCGGTGGCGATTATTGCCAAACGTGCTAACCAGATTAGCGGCGAGATGAAAGAAGAATTGACCGGAAAACTCAATGAGTTTGCGACCCATTCTGACAACCTCGAAGAAGTGTTTGAAAACCGCGAGCAAATTGAAATTTCTAAATTCTATGAGCGTTTGCCAAAACCAACAAGCATCGCAACACAAGAGTTTTTGGAAAACAAAGTTCATTTCCGCAATCCGAGCAAAGAGCAACAATAAGTTGTTGTTTACACATTACCTTTGGACATGATCTGCGCTAGCGGGTCATGTCCATGCTATTTTAAAGAATATGCTAAACGGAAAACGCATACTGATTGGAGTTTCGGGTGGAATCGCTGCATACAAAGTGGCGTGGTTGGTGCGTTTGCTCGTAAAAGCAGGTGCTCAAGTGCGTGTTGTGATGACACACGCTGCACATGAATTTGTAACGCCACTCACGCTTGCAACCTTATCTAAAAATCCGGTTGTTACTGATTTTCAAGCTGGGAAACAGGGTACGTGGAATAACCATGTTGAATTGGGACTTTGGGCCGATTTGCTTGTGCTTGCACCCGCTACGGCCAATACACTTGCAAAATTGGCGCATGGTCATTGCGATAATTTGTTGATGGCGGTTGTGTTGTCGGCGCGTTGTCCGGTTTGTGTTGCTCCGGCGATGGATGTGGATATGTATCATCATGCTTCGACGCAAGATAATTTGCGTATTTTGGATCAGCGTGGCGTGAAAATTATTCCGCCGGGCGAGGGCGAGTTGGCAAGTGGGTTGAGCGGGGAGGGGCGACTCGCAGAACCTGAACACATTCTTGCGTTTATCGAGGCAACGCTTGCAGGCAAACAACGTCTTTCTGGAAAACGTATTTTGGTTACCGCCGGACCTACATTTGAAGCCATCGATCCTGTTCGTTTTATCGGAAATCATTCTTCTGGAAAAATGGGTGTTGCCATTGCCGAGAAACTGGCTAGTGAAGGTGCCGAAGTGTGTTTTATTGCCGGACCCATAGCGATTCCGACGAATCATCCCAACATTAAACGCTTCGATGTTGTGTCAGCGCAAGATATGTTTGATTGCGCAACGCAGGAGTTTTTAACTTGCGATGCTGCCATTCTCGCCGCCGCTGTTGCCGATTATCGGCCTAAAAATGTGGCTGCTGAAAAAATTAAAAAACAAGCACACGATGTTCCTCAAATTGAACTGGAACAAACACCTGATATTTTAGCCACACTCGGACAAACGAAAAAGCAAACGCAAGTTTTGGTCGGTTTTGCGCTCGAAACAACAAACGAAATAGAGCACGCCAAACGCAAACTAGAGAAAAAGAATTTAGATTTTATCGTACTCAATTCCCTCCGCGACAGTGGTGCCGGATTTAAAGGCGATACAAATAAAATTACCATCCTGCATCGCGCCGGAAAAACCATTAACTTTGAATTGAAGTCTAAAAACGAAGTTGCCGCAGATATTGTGGAGCAGCTTTGTACTTACTTATAAACGTATGAAAAAAATCGGTTTTATTGCTTTGTTTTCGCTCATCGCCATTGCAGCGCAAGCGCAAGAACTCAATTGCCAAGTTCAAGTGGTATCGCCACAAATTCAAGGGACAACCGAGAAACGTATTTTTGATAACCTTCAAAAATCTGCGTTTGAATTCGTCAACAATACCAAATGGACCAACGATATTTTTTCTCCTGAAGAACGGATCAGTTGCAGCATGTTCATCAACATCACCGAAAAATTATCGACTGATGAGTATAAAGCAACCATTCAGATTCAGTCCACCCGTCCAGCATATAAAAGTTCCTACAATTCAGTGATGATTAATCACAACGATCAGGATTTTCAGTTTAAATACATTGAATTTCAACCCATCGAATTTGCCATCAATCAACACACCGCCAATCTTAGTTCCGTTCTGGCTTATTACTGTTATGTGATCATTGCTGCAGATTACGATTCCTATTCATTAAGAGGTGGAACTGTTTACTGGCAGAAGGCACAAACGATTGTTGCCAATGCTCAAAACGCACCTGAAAAAGGATGGAAATCGTTTGAAGGAACCAAAAACCGGTATTGGTTGGTTGAGAATCTCTTGCAACCCACATTTGCGCCCATTCGCGATTGCATGTACAAATACCATCGCCTTGGATTTGATGTAATGTATCAAGATTTGGCAGGAGGCCGTGCGGCTGTTCTAGAAGCGATACAAACATTAGAAATAATTCATAATCAACGTCCGCTCTCTTTTTCGATGCAGTTTTTCTTCAATGCCAAATCGGACGAAATTGTCAAACTCTTTTCTGGGGGCCAACCCGACGAAAAAGCGAAAATTGTCAACCTGTGTCAGAAAATTGACCCCGGCAATGGTGTAAAATATCAGCGTATCAATCAAGCCCAGTAAATCCACTTGTTTGAAATTACGGTCCACCTGTATGGAATAATCGACCAATGGTTGTTTAATTCGGTTTTTGGTATCATCTTTGGATTCTCAAAAGCACAACCAACCATTAACCAACCATGATTCGCAAATTTTTACGTTTTCCTGCGGTATTTACCATTGCAACTTTTCTTTTCGGTGGATTAATCACCTTCTCTTCTTGCAAAGTATCGCATACGCAGTTGCAAGTATTGCAACCAGCAGACATTATGTTGCCTGCGCATTTTCAAAAATTTATTCTTGTTGATCGTACGCGTCCTCCCAAAACAACACAAGGCCAAGCCATCAATATCATTGAAGGCCTCCTCACGGGCGAAGGTGTTTTTCAAGATCGTTGGGGAGCAGAAGATTGCCTCGAAGGATTGCGTCAGGAATTGACTCGTACACCACGTTATACCGTTACCATTGCTCCTGTCGATACGTCTTTGAAAGGAACAGGAACACGCCAGATGGCAGCACCACTCGATTGGAAAACGGTTGCGCGTATGTTGAATAATGACACCGCAACTGCTTTGGTCGTACTCGAAGCATTCGACTCCAATACCAATATCCTCAATGAAGTAGCGCAAATTCCGCAACGTGCTGCTGATGGCACAACAACCAATGTACCGGGTATTCGTGCAATTGGTCGTGTCAATGTGTATTCGGTGTGGCGTATTTATGACCTCAAACACAAAACCATTGTTGATCAATATCCACAAGAAAGTCAGCAACAGTTTGACAATACGGGTATCAACGCACAGATTGCAGAATCTGGTTTACCAACCAAACGTCAGATGGTTAGCCGTGCTGGTGTTTCTGCCGGAATACAATACGGTCATCGCATTGCTCCGCAGTGGATTTGGGTTGCACGTGAATACTACCGCAAAGGAAATCCTGAAATGAAAAGTGCTGCCCGTTTAGTTCGTTTCAACGGTTGGCAACAGGCTACCGATACTTGGAATAAACAAGCCACCAATGCCGATCGTAAAATTGCTGGTCGTGCAAGTTTCAACATGGCTTTAGCAGCCGAACAATCGGGCGATATTGATCTCGCTTTGCAATGGATTGACCGCGCGATTCAGTTTGGTGATCGTCGTGCTCCACGTTATCAGCAAATTTTGCAGCAACGCAAGTTTGAAATTCAGAAGCTCGAAGAGCAAATGAAATCGAAAAAATAATATATGTTGTTTGGTTTTTCAACGCTCAGGTCATATCGATCTGAGCGTTTTTTTTAGCTTCGTATATCCATTGTTGTTTTGCGAAGGCGATTAATACCGATAGCATGTCTGTAATAGTCCGATAAAAAATTGGACTAACAGCCATAGCATCGGTATTTACCAATCCTCGCGCTACTTTCAGCGCACTGATTTATATCCTGGTACAACATAAATTGGATTAAAATATAAATCAAATTGGTATAACTTTGTATCCAGATGTACAAATCCATACTCAAACCCATTTTTTTTCTCTTCGATCCTGAACGCATTCATCACTTTGTGTTTCGGTCGATTCGTTTTTTCTTTTTTATTCCTGGGGTAGCAACACTCGTTCGTCGTGCATATACCATCGAGGATCCAAAATTGGAAGTCAAACTTTTTGGATTAACATTTCCAAACCCCGTTGGGCTTGCGGCTGGTTTTGATAAAGATGCTTTGTTATTTGATGAATTGGGCGCATTTGGATTTGGATTTGTGGAAGTTGGTACGTTGACACCGGTTGCACAACCGGGCAATGAAAAGCCTCGCATGTTTCGTTTGCCACACGATCAAGGGTTGATCAACCGCATGGGTTTTAACAATGGAGGTGCAGCTGCAGCAGCCTTGCGCTTGGAAAAAAGAAAAACAAAAGTCATCATTGGTGGAAACATCGGAAAGAATAAAATCACACCAAACGAACAAGCCGGAGATGATTACGAATTATGTTTTGACGCACTCTATCCTGTTGTCGATTATTTTGTAGTGAATGTGAGTTCGCCCAATACACCCAATTTGCGCGATTTACAGGATCGAGAACCACTCACGGCTTTATTGCTTCGACTGAAAAAAAAGAATGCTGCACAAGCGCAACCACGACCCATTCTCCTCAAAATTGCACCGGATTTAACGGATACACAACTCGACGATATCATTGCTATTGTTACGGAAACAAAAATTGATGGTGTCATTGCCACCAATACAACCATCAACCGCAAAGGGCTGGTATCGGCACAGCCACTCATTGAGCAGGCTGGTGGCTTGAGCGGAAAGCCACTCACCAAACGTTCGACAGAAGTAATTCGTTACCTGAGCGAAAAATCGAACCGTAGTTTTCCGATTATTGGTGTTGGTGGTGTGCATACGCCGGAAGATGCGCTTGAGAAATTAGCAGCCGGAGCAAGTTTAGTACAGGTTTATACCGGATTTATATACGAAGGGCCAGCCATTGCCAAACGCATGAACGCAGCCATTCTGAAAAAGAAAAACAATGCGTAACGCCATTCAACTTGTCGAGTGCCCGCGCGATGCGATGCAGGGCTTGCATACGTTTATTGATACGGATGTAAAAGCAGCATACATCAATCAGTTGCTTCGTTGCGGATTTGATACCATTGACTTTGGTAGTTTTGTTTCGCCCAAAGCAATTCCGCAACTTCGCGATACGGCGGAGGTTTTAAATAAACTTGATCTATCAACTACATCATCCAAACTCCTCGCTATCATTGCTAATGTACGTGGTGCTGAAGATGCGGTGAAATTTGAAGAAATTCGTTACCTCGGTTTTCCGTTTTCGATTTCAGAAACATTTCAGCAACGCAACACGAATGCTTCGATTGCAGAATCGTTGACGCGTGTGGAGGAAATTCAGTCCTTGTGTGTAAACCACAACAAAGAACTGGTGGTGTATATTTCTATGGCATTCGGCAATCCGTATGGCGATGCGTGGAGTGCCGATGTGGCGATTGATTGGACGAAACGTCTTGCCGAGCTTGGTATAAAAATCATTGCGCTTGCTGATACAACAGGAGTATCGAATCCAGCGAATATTGATTATTTGTTTTCCAATATTATTCCTGCATTTCCACACTTGACGATTGGTGCGCATTTGCATACAACGCCGGATTCTTGGAAAGAGAAGATGGAAGCGGCTTGGCAAGCGGGTTGTCGCCGCTTCGATCATGCGGTGCTTGGATTTGGCGGTTGTCCGATGGCGGCTGATGCGTTGACTGGAAATATGCCTACGGAGCGGGTATTGGAGTTTTTAGCGGAGAAAGAAGTTGTTACAGGAATAGATTCGGAAAAATTCGGGTTGGCTTTTGGTGCGGCGGGGGGCGTTTTTGCGGGGGGCTAACAGTATTGTTAATTGGCCGTATCAATCCGAAACAACTGGTTCTTCGTGTCAACCGTAATGATGTA
>JAAFIA010000039.1 GCA_013298545.1 Bacteroidota bacterium
TCGTACTTGGGAAGAAGATGGAAAACGCCGTAGCCGCTTGGAGGTTATTGTGCGTGATTTTATGCTGATGGAAGCGAAACCGCAGCCGGAGGCGGTGGTGTTGACGTTACACTAGATTTTTATTTTAACAAAACTGTTCTTGATTTTGAAAGCCATCTGCAACGCGTCGGATGGCTTTTTTTTGTTTTTGTTTTGCAATGATTTATAGAGTCATAATCTTCTTGACGTGCTATATACAATTCGCCTGCGGCGGGCCGAAGGTTGGAGTGTTGAAAAGGAAGTTGTTCTTTACTTTCTTTGCTTGCCCAAAGAAAGTAACAAAGAAAAGGCACCACGAATACCAACCGACAATAAAAAATGGCCTGACGATAAGAGCCGGTTAGCCATTTTTTAAATGTCGGTTCACACGATTCGTGGACGTCTCCCCGCAGATTCTAGCGACGTACGTTGTAGTTACTTTTCCTTTGCGCTCTTTGCGCCTGCTTTGCGGACTTTGCGGTTAATTTTCCTTTGCTACTCTCTGCATAATCATTTCGCCAACACGCAAAAAAATCTCATGTCTCATGTCTAGCGTCTCATGTCTGCGCGGGCCATGCGGGAAGAAAAACCAATTCCAAATTCGAAACCTGTATCTTTGCCACCCATGTCAAACCAGCTTCCGATATACGAAGTACTCGATGCGATTAAAGAAGCCTTAGTCGCACAGACGGTATTGATTTTGCAGGCTCCACCGGGGGCGGGAAAAAGTACCGTATTGCCGCTTGAATTGTTGAACGAAAATTGGCTGGGCACTCAAAAAATTATCTTACTCGAACCACGACGCATTGCGGCGCGAGCTGTTGCGGCAAGGCTTGCGGCAAGTTTGAACGAAGAAGTAGGCGAAACCGTTGGTTACCGCGTACGCTTTGAAACCAAGGTGAGCAAGCAAACCAGAATTGAAATTGTTACCGAAGGCATCCTCACCCGCATGTTGCAAAACGATGGTGCGCTCGAAGGTGTAGGCTTGGTTATTTTCGATGAGTTTCATGAACGCAGTTTGCATGCCGATCTTGCTTTGGCTTTATGCCGCGAATCGCAACAAATTTTACGTCCCGATTTACGCATGCTCATCATGTCGGCCACGCTTGATGGCGCAGGTTTAGCATCTTTGCTCGGACAAGCTCCTGTTATTACTAGTGCGGGGCGGCAGTTTCCGGTAACGCATACATACTTGGAACAAGATGAGCGTTTGCCTTTGTACAAACGCATGAGTTCGGCCATTCGTAAAGCCTTGGCAGAACAAACCGGCGATATTCTGGCTTTTCTTCCGGGTACGGCAGATATTCTGCGCACACAAACGGCTTTGGATGAATTTGTAAGCGGGGTTACAATTTATCCGTTGTACGGCGATTTATCGCCACAGGCGCAGCAACAAGCCTTGTTGCCCGATGCGCATGGCTTGCGCAAAATAGTCTTAGCAACATCCATTGCCGAAACATCGCTTACCATCGAAGGCATTACAGTAGTGATTGATTCGGGCTACGCGCGTGTGCCACGTTTCGATCCGCGCACGGGCCTTACGCGATTAGAAACCATTAAAGTTACCCAAGATGCAGCCGATCAGCGCGCAGGTCGTGCGGGACGTTTAGGCCCGGGCCATTGCTACCGCTTATGGGCTGAGGGAACAAATCGGTATTTGAATGCGCACCGCAAACCCGAAATTGCAGAAGCCGATCTGACACCGCTCACGCTCGAGCTGGCGCGCTGGGGCGTAACGGATCCACGCACGCTAACGTGGCTCACGCCCCCACCCGCACAAGCCATCGCACAAGCGCACGACCTCCTCACACAACTCGATGCCATCGACGATCAAAAAATAACAGCGCGCGGAAAAAAATTACTCGATCTTCCTACACATCCGCGCATCGCTCACCTCCTTCTCGAAGCAAGCGAATTGACCGATGCAAAAAAACGCATTCGGCTTACCGCATTGGCTGCCGATGTTGCAGCCTTGCTCGAAGAACGCGACCCGCTCGAACGTCAAGCAGGTGCCGATCTTTCGCTGCGCGTTGAACTGCTTCGCAAATGGCGCAACCGCGAACGTGTATCGGTTGATCGATCGCGCCTCGAACGCATTGAACGCTTATCGCTTGCATGGCGAAAAGTGTTGCGCGTCGATGCCGATAACGAAATGCCTGTGGCCGAAGAAATTGGTTGGCTCATTGCTGCCGCTTATCCCGATCGCATTGCCAAAAAAGAAAACAATCGGTACCGCATGGCCAATGGTCGTCCAGCAAAATTGCCCGAACACGATCCGCTCGAACAAGAAGCGTGGATTGCTGTGGCGCAATTGGATGCGGGAACAAACGAAGGACGTATTTTTTTAGCCGCATCTTTAGATGCCGATGATTTGCTGCACTTAGCCAAAGAACGCGAAGTAACAACGTGGGATGCGCAAGCAGGCGAATTGATTTCGCGGGCCGAGTTGCGCGTGGGCGAATTGGTGATTCGCGCATCGAAGCCCAAAGAAATTGCCAAAGAAAAACGTATGCAATTGCTCACCGATGTGGTGCGGCAAGAAGGACTCGATTTGCTCAACTGGAGCGATGACTTGAACGATTTACGCACACGCATCGCTTGTATCAAGAAATGGCAACCGGAAGAAGATTGGCCCGATTTGAGTGATGTGCATTTGCTAGAAACGCTCGACGAGTGGCTCCGTCCTTGGTTAGAAAACGTTAGAAGGCGTAGCGATTTCAAAAAAATTGATCTCGACGGAATTATACGTGCGCGTATCGACTGGAATTTGCAGCAGCAGTTGGATAAATTAGTGCCTGAAAAAATGGAAGTGCCAAGCGGTTCGTTCATTCGGTTGCAATACAGCAGCGATGGTGCGCCGCCCATTTTGGCCGTGCGTTTGCAAGAATTATTTGGTTTACTCGATACGCCAAGCATCAACGCAGGAAAAACGAAATTGATGATTCATTTGCTATCGCCAGCGTATCGTCCGGTGCAAGTAACACAAGATTTGCGAAGCTTTTGGCAACACACGTACACCGAAGTGCGGAAGGAGTTGCGAATGCGTTATCCGAAGCACGCATGGCCGGAAGATCCGTTTACAGCGCAGGCCGTGCGGGGTGTTAAAAAGAAAACTTCTTGATCCAAGATTCGTACAACATTGAAATTTATATTTGCTTTGATGAATTGGATACTCGCACCTTGGCCTTGGTATGTTTCAGGCCCATTAATTGGATTGATTGTTCCTTTGCTTTTACTGTTGGGCAATAAATCATTTGCCGTGAGTGCCACACTGCGACATATTTGCGCGGCTTGTGTTCCTGCAAATATTTCGTTTTTCAATTACGATTGGCGCAAAGAAGCGTGGAATTTGTTTTTTGTTTTCAGCATTGTACTTGGTGCGTTTCTGGGCCATTTCTGCCTATCTGAAAATGCGCCCGTTGTTGTTGATCCGCGTTTGGCAAACGAACTGGCAACCTACCACATAACCGATTATTCCGAATTAATTCCGGTACAGATTTTTTCGTGGTCGAATTTAATTTCGGTTCAAGGATTTTTGTTTGTGGTGGTTGGTGGTTTTCTTGTTGGCTTTGGAACGCGTTATGCGGGAGGTTGTACTTCTGGGCATTCCATCATGGGCTTGTCAAACCTGCAATGGCCTTCGCTTGTAGCCACATGCTGTTTTATGATTGGTGGTTTTATTTCGGCCAACTTGCTTGTACCATTTCTTCTAGCACTTTAAATCAGCGATGCTCAACTACATCAAATACATCCTTGCCGGAACAGCGTTTGGCATCATTCTCGTCAAGTCGGAAGTCATGTCGTGGTTTCGCATTCAGGAAATGTTTCGCTTGCAATCCTTCCACATGTATGGTGTGATGGGTTCTGCGGTGGTAGTTGGCGCGTTGAGTGTTTGGCTCATCAAACGCTACAACATCAAAAGTATGGATGGCGAACCGATTGTTATTGCTCCCAAGAAATTTCAAAAAGGTCAAATCATTGGCGGACTTTTATTCGGAATCGGTTGGGCCATCACAGGCGCATGCCCAGGCCCGCTTTTTGCACAAATTGGTTCCGGCTCAACAGTTGTTGCCGTCAGTTTACTCAGTGCAATCGTGGGTGTTTGGGTGTATGGAAAATGGCAGCATAAATTGCCTCATTAAGCTACTTTACTTCATAAAATTCGCCTTTGATGATGCGGTACTTTTGTCCGAAAATAATCACATCGGCATTGTCTTGCATGTACCCCAAATTTCCAATATCCGACTCAATTGTATGTACCGAACCTTTGGTAGCACGCGCAATGGCTAAATAATCGGGCTCTGCCGATTTGCGGTAACGTGTGCCACATAAAATAATGTGAATGGGTTTTCCCAGTTTCACCAATTCCGGCAAAAACTGCATATCAACAACAGGACTTGTATTATCGGCAATGAGTACCACTTCGGTAAATGGTTGTTGCGCAATTTTCTGTGCCATGACCAAGGCTTCGATGTTGTTTTCTTCGTATGGACCACCGCCACCCTCATGATGCCAACGCAAAGAACGACGCACAAGCGTATCAATATTTTTTGAATTGAGGTAAAGCCAATTGTTTGTTCGGCCCAATTCTTTGGCTGGTTGACGATCATTGAATAAAACAAATTGCCGGTTTGGATCATCTTGTTTATGTTTCTCTGTCCAAGCCAAAACCTGTGTCAAATAACCATTCATACTTCCGGTAACATCGCACACGATTAATTTATTTTTCCAAGCGCGATTGCGTTCAAGAACCGTCATAATTACGGGATCTTCAAATTCATCTGGATTTTTAATGCCGCTATAAATACGATCTTTTTCTGCTTCTTCTGGACTCATTCCCATGCGTCGTGCTTCGGCTTCCTGTTGTTTGCGTTCGCGTTCCTCGCGCAGTTTTTGTTGGGCAACACGTATTTCTTCCTCTTTTTTGCGACGCAAGTATTCGGCAGTACCAACATATTGAATGGTCAACGAACCTTCCGAAAGCGATTTCAAACACGATACTTCTTGCGTGTGGTAATTGGGATGGTATTTAAAATTGACGGTATAAAAATCGCACTTCGGCAAGCGCATCGTGATTTTTCCTTGCGCATTAGTTTTTCCGGAAAATGATTTTTTAGAATTCCGCCCAGTAAACGTTACCGCTTCATTCGCCAACGGCAAATCGTCTATACCGCGCAATTCGATCTCTAAGATCACCCATTGCATATCGGGCTTCAACAGCTTCGATTCCGACGCTCGATAGAAGGTTGTATCAGGAAGGGTTTTGACAAATAACTGAATAGCTTGTTTATCGCTTTCGGGCATGGCCATTTTCTGTTCTTGCTGGCGCATATCGGCATCGAAACTAATTTCGCGGTTGATGGTTCTGCCCGGCACATTTCCTGAAGCAATTATTTTCTCACGCGAATAAAGCGGCGTTGTCATTTTATACACCGCATTCGCAGGCACATCAAAACGCGTATTGCCTGTTGCATCGGTCGTTTGGACAAACTGTTTTCCTGAACTTGTATCAGTCAGCGTAATAACTTGCCCAACATGTGGCGTTCCACTCATGGTCAATAATTTAATTTTAATGACCACTTCGTCTTGCGCCAAAACAGGCAAAGCCACTAGGAGGAGAAAAATTGAAAAGAATAAACGCATGGGAGATTTTTTGAGTGTGTAAGCATAACGCAAAAAAGTGAGTTTGTTACAAAAATAAAACCGCAATATATTTTGAATGAAGCGCAATAAAAAATCCCGCCTCTGCGTTCAGTGGCGGGATTTTCTCATTCATCAATTTTATTCCGTTACAGCTAAACTAATATCCTGTTCTGCTTTGCGGTCTTTGCGTTTGATTTTTACGGGTAAGCCACCAATGACACGTTCATTTACTGCTGGATCAAAGCCTGCACCATAAATGTAATAATCGCCATGCTTTAACCCTTCGATGTGTACATGGTCTTCGCCCACTTCACCCACAAAAATGGCATCGTACTCTTTTGTCGGGTTGGCTGGAGCTTCCTTGGTATTGAACTTGACATATACCGTATCGCGATGGGTGGCTGTACTATAAATTACGGCACTATGATGTTTGAGCGTTACAGCAAGTACTGCTTCGCCGCCCAAACCTTCTTTGGTGCATGAATCGGCAAAAAATGCAAGCGTTGCCAGTGCTAAAAGTGTGCTATATTTTTTCATAATAATTGGATTTTGCTTGTTTAAAGTTAATACTTTTTGAGAGAAACAAACGAAGCTGAATACTTGTTCGTTGTATGCTTGTTGCTTGATTTTGAATTATTGGCAATGAGGTTTGTACTCCCAAACGCCAATTTGATTTTGTGGCCCAAGTTAATGTAGCCATACTCGAATATATATGCGAATAGCTTTTTATACGGCTACCAGAAACTAGCACATTACCCGAAAATTCGGCATTTAAACCCCAATAAACCGCCAAGCCCGATTCAAATTCGCGCCCCATAAGTAAGCGCGTACGGCTTAATCGGCTGAGGCGTGTATAGTGCGAATCGTAGATGGTGTATTTGTGGCTTGCGCTAAATTGCACGAAGTAAGAACGCAATTTCTTACGAAAAATTACCTGAGCAAATGGATCGCTAGCACCTGTTGCTAATGCCATTTGAGGTTCAGCTGCATAACGTGTACGCATGCCCGTTGGCAATTCGGCACCAGCACTCAAGAGCAAGGTTGTACCCGTGCACGAATTTGGAAAAACATTCCAACCCAATTGCAACGACAAATCCCCTGTACCACGCACAAGACCATAATTTCCATACATATCGATTATTGCTTGCTGAACACCAACAAACAAATAAGTATTGACTCCAACAAAAGTCGATAAAGAGACTTGTTGAATATGATGCATTTCCACTTGAGGCAAGGCATCAAGTGATGTTGTATGGTGTGCAGAACTTGATTTCGCATGGAATCCACGATAATCATACGCCAATTCGGTAAACACAACACCTTTCTTCAATCCGAAAGAAGCTGTTGATTCCGAAAAGCCGGCAACTCCACCTCCCGCAGACTCACAAGAGCATTGTGCCGAAAGTAAATTGCCTAAACACACACCAACAAGCATCAGATTATATTTTCTGAACATACTGCTTGTATTAAATAAAACATCTGAATTAATTAAAAACAAATGTTAGCAGCGTGGCGGATGAAAAGGTGCTGATGAATGTACCGATGAAGAAAACGAAACATACAAACATGTTACGTCATTGGATGTATCGACCTGAGGAAAAAATAACGACTGCGCGACGGCTAAAAAATAAACTTCCTTACTTGCTTTAAGGCTCTCTTTGCCCGTAGAAATAGGTAATTCTTGTTTCTTCAAACGTTTTTTTAATTGACAGCAACCACCGCATTTTTTCTCGGGTGCATTGCGATTTTCGCAGAGCAAGAGCGCAATCCAACTTTGATTGTATTTGAAGGTAGAATAGACAATGGTATAAGAACTGACTTGCAGTAAAAAAGCAAAAAGCAGTAAGAAGCTAAATACCTGTCGTTTCACGGCACAAAAATAGAATTCTTTGAAACACGAAATATGTTACAAATCAAATTTTCTGCAAAATGGCTTGGTAGCGTGGCATTGTCCGAATGGATTGAAACGTCATATCCGTTTCCAAACGCATGCGGTCTTTAAACCCAAGTTCAACAGCTTTTTCTAAATCGGTTAATGCTTGCTCCGAAAATTTCAAGCGGATGTATAATGTCGCGCGTAAATATGCCCATTCGCTATTTTGCGGATCAACAATGCGGTAGAGGTTAATCATCTTTTCGGCAGCGCGCAAGTTCTCTACCTTCAACGCTTGATTGGAATATGAATAACACATCAAACTGGCATAACCTTGTAAACGTTGCCGCATCATTTGGTCAAGCACATTTCCCTCCGATTTAAAATACGAATCGGCATGCAGGTTCCACCAACTGGTATCTTGCTGCATCAAGTTTTCACGAATTTCTTGTTGTAGTTTTTTTTCTTCGGTAGCCGTGCGTTCGTGTGCAGCAATGGACTTTTTAAGGCAAGCATTTTTCTGCAAGCGTTGCAAAGCATCGTTTAAAGTTGTTGCTCGACCGTAATTTTTCAGGCAATTGACAGCGGGTTGCAAGGTTTGTTGCGCGCGCATGCAATCTGTACCAATCTGCATATTCGCTTGCTCCAAAGCCCAATCGCCATAAAGATCTGCCGTTGCCGAGTCTTTCGCATCAAACGGAATGCCAGGATGATAGGCGCGTAAAAGCGTTATGGCTGCATCCATCGTTTCGAGCGGTGGCCATTCGTGTTTGCCATCGAATACCAACAATTCGTGTGGCGCTTGCGTTTGAGGCAAACGATCCATATACGACTCCAATTCGCTGTAATTCATATCGCCTAAACCAGCAATGCCCACAACTCCTTTCAAGTCGAGTGGACCACTGGGACTTGCCGAACACGCAATCACCCCACGCACATCCGAACGCGCAGCCGCAATAACAGCCGCCGAACGCGCCCCGCCCGAAAAGCCGCACAACAACAAACGCGAACTGTCTAACGCAAACAACCGATTTAAATCATTCAACAACGCATTTCCAATAAACGACACATCCGTCATCGTCATCCCGTTCTGAATCACATTCGAACCAATCAAGACATACCCATGCTTTTCGGCTAGTGCTTCGTATTTGGTCAAGGGCAGTTTTCCATCGGCATGTGGATCAAAAAACACCAGCACACGACGCGCTTTTGTCGTATCGAGCGATTTGGGCAAATAAACGACATACCGATTTGAGGGATCGGATTGGCAACTTATTTCACTCACCGCTCCGCGCTCAACTTGTTCGGGAACAACCGAAGATGCAGTGGCGGTTGAATCTGTTTTCGTGTTTTTTTTCGGTTCGCTACAACTGATCAACAGAACAAGCAGGATAAAAGAATAAACGAGATGGCGCATAAACATCAAAATACCGGAAATAAGTGCACTTGAACAAATCTTTTAGCGCCGTAGTTTTAATTATCTTGCATCGCTCAAAACACTATGAAATCGATTTATTTTTTCGTCGCTTCTGCCCTACTCGGTTTTGCATCTTGCACAACTGAAACTCCAGATCATAAAATTGCAAAAGCGTTTGACTGGTCTTATGCACCAACAACCGATTCGTTTGCGCAGTTTGTTAATCCGATGATTGGTACAGACGGTCATGGCCATACCTTTCCCGGACCTTCTGCGCCCTTTGGCATGGTTCAACTTGGCCCCGATACGCGGCTCGAGGGTTGGGATGGTTGCTCGGGCTACCACAACAGCGATTCGTTAATTTATGGATTTTCGCACACGCATTTGAGTGGAACGGGCTGCTCCGACTACGGCGATATTTTAGTTGTTCCCGAATCGGGTGAAGCTGTTTTTAACAATGGTGTTGATGGAAAACCGGGCTACCGTTCGCATTTCTACAAAAAAGACGAAAAAGCCGAAGCCGGTTATTATGCCGTGAAATTGCATCAAGCAGCAGTAAACGTAGAACTTACGGCTTCGCCACGCGTAGGCGTACACAAATACACATTTGAAAACAACCAAAACCACGCCCTTTTATTCGACCTCGAACACCGCGATGAAGTGCTCGATGCGTATATCGAATATGTCGATGCCAATACCATTCGAGGCTATCGCTGGTCAAAAGCATGGGCAACCGATCAACGGATTTGGTTTTATGCTACGTTTTCTAAACCCATTCAACAGAAAAAATTCTGGAACGCAGAACTGGTTAAAGATAGTTTGCACTTGCACGGAAAAAAACTAAAACTCTGGCTCGATTTCGGTTCCGAAAAAGTTGTAGAAGTAAAAGTGGCACTCTCGCCTGTTTCGTTTGAGAATGCCAAACTGAATATGTGGAACGAAGTTCCTGATTGGAATTTCGAGCGTGTGCGAAAAAAAGTACGTGAGCATTGGAATTCGGAGTTATCCAAAATCGCAGTTCGTTCTGGCGACGAAACTAAAAAACGTGTTTTCTATTCGGCCTTGTACCATTGCTTTTTAGCGCCCAATGTGTATTCCGATGTGAACGGCGATTACCGCGGTCGCGACAATGCGGTTCACCGCGATTCCATTCATCCGCATTACACCGTGTTCTCACTTTGGGACACGTACCGTGCTTTGCATCCGTTGTTTACACTAGTACAACAAGAACGCACAAACGATTTTATCACCACCTTCATCGATCAACACAAACAAGGTGGTCGTTTGCCTGTTTGGGAATTGTCGGCCAACGAAACGGAATGTATGATTGGTTACCATGCAGTTCCAGTAATTGCCGATGCGTGGTTGAAAGGCATTACCAATTACGATACGGCGGCAGCATTTCAGGCCATGCTTACGAGTGCCTCGCTCGATCGGCTTGGATTGAAATCGTTTAAGCAATGTGGATTTGTGGCTGCCGAAGGCGAAGCCGAATCGGTTTCTAAAACATTGGAATATGCCTACGACGATTGGTGTATTGCCCAATGCGCGGGGCGAATGAACAACGAAAAAGAAAAACAAAACTACATTCAGCGTTCGCAGAACTGGCGCAATTTATTTGATCCAACAACTAAATTTTTCCGCGCCCGAAATAACAACTCCTTTGTTGAACCATTTGCACCGGAAGAGGTAAACTTTCATTTTACCGAAGCCAACGCATGGCAATACAGTTTGTATGCACCACAAGACGTGAGTGGCTTAATTGCAGCACACGGTGGCGATGCCAATTTCACCGCACGACTCGATCAATTATTCTCCGTATCGTCGCAAACATCGGGGCGCGAACAGGCCGACATTACGGGCCTTATCGGGCAATATGCGCATGGCAATGAACCTAGCCATCATGTGGCGTATTTATACACATACGCGGGGCAGCCTTGGAAAACAGCCGATCGCGTTTCAGAAATTTGTACGAAGTTTTACACCAATGCGCCAGATGGTTTATGCGGCAATGAGGATTGTGGACAAATGTCGGCGTGGTATGTGATGAGCGCACTGGGGTTTTATCCCGTATGTCCGGGAACAAATGAATATGCGATTGGGATGCCGCAATTTGAAGAAATTGAATTGCGTTTGGAGAATGGCAAAAAGGTTACAATTAAAACCAATCAGCGTCATGCAACGGGCATGCACATCACCGCCGCTTCGTGGAACAATCAAAACTGGCCCAACGCGTTTATCACGCATGCGGCTTTGATGCAAGGCGGAATATTAAACTTCACACTTGTGCCAGTAGCCACGCCTGATTGGGGAACAGCTTTGTCCAATCGTCCACACACGTATTTGCTAGAAGACTTGCGCTATCCCCTAACGCCGCGTATTGCCAATACTTCGGCACGTACGTTTACGACCGAATTGAAAATTGAATTGGCTGCTGATGCAGGTGCAAAAATTATTTATTCGCTGAACGGAAAACCTTGGGAAGCCTATACGCAGCCACTCGTACTGCGTGAGCCATCGCGTTTACAGACGTATGCCGTTTTTGAAAATGGCTTGTCTTCGGATACAGCGTTTTCTGAATTTTACAAATCGCCGGGTTGGAAATCGGTTGTTTATGAATCGCCTTATGCACAGCAATATGCGGCTGGTGGTAGTATTGGATTGATTGACGGCATCCAAGGTGGGGCCGACTATCGCGCGGGAACATGGCAAGGATTTGAAGGCGAAAATTTTGCAGCAACGGTTGATTTGGGTACTACCAAAAAATTGGAAGCTGTACGCATCAATTTTTTCCAAGATGAAAATTCGTGGATTTTTATGCCCGACTCGGTGGTGTTTTTCATCTCGATGGATGGAAAAAAATTCACACGCATTGGCAAGCAAATCAACGATGTTCCAAAATTAAAAACGGGTGCTATCCAAAAACTATTTTTTGCCGCGGCGCAAGGCCAACAAGCACGTTATGTGCAGGTGATTGGTTATACGCTTGGAAAATGTCCGCCAAACCATAAAGGTGCAAACGGAAAATCGTGGCTCTTCACAGACGAAATACAAATCATGCCCCAACAATGAACAGAAAAAAATTTATTACCAGTGCGGCATTCTTCGCAGCATTGACAAGTCTTGGCGCAACGCCGACGCAAGCCAAAAAGAAAAAAGCGAAAAAAAATCCCAATAGCAAAACGGGAATGCCGTTGATTATTTCAACGTGGAATCATGGTGTTCCGGCAAACGAAGCGGCATTTAAAATTTTGCAAAATGGTGGTTCGGCACTCGATGCGGCTGAAAAAGGCGTGGCCGAAATTGAATCCGACAAAACCAATACAAGCGTTGGCCTTGGTGGCTTTCCCGATCGTGAAGGAATTGTAACGCTCGATGCGTCGATCATGGATGGCTCAGGCAAAGCGGGTTCGGTTAGTTTTGTGCAAGGCATCGAACACCCGATTACGTTAGCGCGTATGGTGATGGAACGCACGCCGCATGTGATGTTAACCGGAAAAGGTGCTGAGATTTTTGCAGAATCGCAAGGGTTTAAAAAATGGCCCAATACGCTAACCGCAACAACCGACAAGGCTTGGAAAGATTGGCTGAAAGAAAAAAACTACAAACCCATCATCAACATCGAAAATCACGATACGATTGGATTGCTGGTGTTGGATAGCAAAGGTTTTTTAGCCGGTTCTTGCACCACAAGCGGATTGGCGTTTAAAATGCACGGTCGTGTGGGCGATTCGCCAATTATTGGAGCGGGTTTGTATGTTGATGATGAAGTTGGTGCTGCAACCTGTACGGGCTTGGGCGAAACCGTTTTGCGTACGCTGGCCTCGCATCTTGCGGTGGAGCGTATGCGTATGGGCGCTACTCCACAGGAGGCCTGCGAAGAAGCCATCACACGCATTGTCAAAAAACACGACAACTGGAAAGATTTTCAGGTGGGCATTCTCGCCATTACCAAAACTGGGGAGCATGGCGCTTATGGCATTCACAAAGGATTTAATTATGCCTTGCATCAAGACACGAAAAATGTATTGCTTGATGCTGCTTGGTGGAATCCGGAACAGAAATAAGTCTAGTAGCTTTTCGACACGATTCATTGGTATTGCAATGAATCTAAATTTCATGCTCCGCAGGATTTGCAATCCTGCGGCTCTTACTCGCATTATAATTACAACGCATTTAATTGTCGTTTTTTCCGCAGGATTGCAAATCCTGCGGAGCGACGAGATAAAATCAAGATAAAAAGCTCCTCAGCTTCCGAAGGTTCGGAACCTGCGGAGCGGAGAAGACGAAAAAAGAAGACCATTACCGCAAAAAAAAATCATGCGCAGAAACGCATGATTTTTTTATTTATCGTTTTAAGGAATCTTCTACTCCACCAATTTCATTTCGTTGAGCAAGTAGCCGCAGCCACCAAATTTGTCAATAACAAAAAGTGTGTAGCGCACATCCACAACAATATTCCGACAAATCTGCGAATCGTAGTTGATGTCGCTCATGGTTCCTTCCCAGCAACGGTCAAAGTTTGTTCCAATCAGATTGCCATTGGCATCGAGTACCGGGCTGCCTGAATTGCCACCAGTAGTATGGTTCGAGGCAATGAAACAAGTATGCAGTTTGCCATCTTTATCGGCATACGGACCGTAGTCTTTTTTCTGCCACAATTCTTTCAGGCGCGGATGAACGGTGTAATCATCAATGTTTGGATTTTCTTTTTCCATCACCCCATCGAGTGTTGTAAACCAATTGTAGTTCATGCCATCACGCGCTGAATATGGATCAACTTTTCCGAAAGCCACACGCAAGGTGGAATTGGCATCGGGATAAAATTTACGATCGGTCATCACCGTCATTTGTGCCGTCATGTAATCGCGGTTTAAACGCGAAACTTCATTGTTCTTATCCGTCCATTCGGGATTGATGACGTTGTAGTATTTGCCCCAAACATCTTGTGTCAGCTTTACACCTTGGTCTTTACTCAATTTCTTGAGCGAAGCCGCTGAGTAGCTGTTTAAAAAGGCACGAACTTTTGCCGAATCGTTGAACATTGTTTTTCCATAGATTGCATTCACATAAGCCGCATAATTTCCTTTGTATTTACCCGCAACAGTTTTGTATAAATCAGGACGCGTTCCATTACTTATTTTATCGCGTCTCATTTTACCATCTACCGAGATTTCAACTTCATACGTTCGGAAAATTTCAGGTTCTTTTGCGCCTTCTTCAAACATGGCCGTAGCCATTTTTTTATCGGTTGTCAAATCAAAATCTTTGTAAAACGGCACCAATCCTTTTTTCAAGGTAGCAACGAGTTTATCAATTTCTTTTTGATCGCGTTTTTCAGCGCGTTCGAGTTCAAATAGCTTTGTAAAACCATTGATATACCGCAGCAGTTCGATCGAGAGTAAACCATCTGTCATTAAATCGTATTGCCTTTGCCATGGAACAAGTTCTTTGTATGCGTATTCGAGCGAAGGTAAAATTTGCCCGAAACGTCTATTCCAATCGGCATTTTTACTTACCCGTTCTGAAAAAATAGTTTCGTAATTCATTTTCTTTTCAATGGCTTTCGAGCGTTGGAGGCCGTACATTTCGCCGCTCCATTTTTTCCAATAATTGCTCACGCTATTGTGTTTTGCCGCGTACTTGATGTAAACGCTGCGGTCTTTATCCATTTCGGCTTCCATCACTTTCAGGCGTTTATCGCGCAAATGAACTTTGAGTGGATCGGAAACATTTTGCACCAAGCTTACCCCAAACGAGCTGAGGTATTCGTTAGTACGACCAGGGAAACCGTACACCAACGTAAAATCATCGGGCTTTACACCACGCATGGAAATTGGAAAAAAATGACGTGGTTTAAATGGAACGTTCGTGCTGGCATATTTCGCTGGCTTGTTGTCTTTGTTTGCGTAAATGCGAAACATCGAAAAGTCGCCAGTATGGCGTGGCCAAACCCAATTGTCGTAATCGCCACCGAAGTTGCCAATCGATGTTGGTGGCGCAAATACCATACGCACATCTTCAAATGTTTCGGTGATGAACAAGTAATAGGCATTGCCCGAATAAAACGCGCGAACAAAAGCGCCGTAACCTTCTTTGGTGCTTTCTTTCTCAATAGCTTCCATGTTTTTCTGAATCGCTTTCTGACGTGCCGCCTCCGGTACATCATTTGCAACGCCAAAGAGTACGCGGCTGGTAACATCTTCCATGCTCACAATAAACATCACCGTAAGTCCGGGACAAGCCAATTCTTCAGAACGCGATTTGGCATAAAAGCCATCTTTCAAATAATCATGTGCGGTTGACGAGTGCGATTGAATTTGCCCATAGCCACAGTGGTGGTTGGTGAGCACAAGTCCTTCGCCCGAAATCATTTCAGAAGTACAGCCTCCGCCAAACTGGCCAACGGCATCTTTCATACTGGAATGATTGACGCTATAAATATCCTCAGCCGTTAACTTAAAGCCGCGCGCTTTCATGTCGGTTATGTTCATTTGCTCCAACAAGGTCGGAATCCACATGCCTTCATCGGCACGAAGGTTGAACAGCGAAAGGCTGCACGCCAGAGAAAAAAGAATACGTTTCATAAAGAAAAAGTTGAGGCACAAAAATAGGCATTCGCAGCGAAGCAAATGCCTGTTTTTGAAGATCGGGAAATGGGTGTGTTTAACGGACAATAATCCGCTTCGCGGCGCGCTCGCCTTCGCTTTCGATGACAAACTGGTAAAGCCCTGCCGACAATCCGGTGAGTGAAACTTCTAGCGCCTGACCATTTTGCAAGAAAATACGCTCAGAACGTATCAATGCGCCTTGGCTGCTATACATAAAGAGGTTGGCTTGCACATTTCGGCTTTCGGTGTATTGAATGCGAATAAAGTCAGATGCGGGATTGGGGAAAAATTCCAATTTTCCGGCAAAAGAGGTTTCTTCAATACCTGTACAAAAAGACGGATCGAAATAAATGGTGTCGCTTGTGGTACTTTGACAAGTCAAAATATCGGTTGTGGTAACGGAATAGACACCTGGTTGTGTTACTTGAATGGATTGCGTTGTATCGCCTGTTGACCAAGCGTACGATGCGCCCGGATTGAGTGCGGTGAGCGTAATGGTATCGCCAGGACATGCCGAATCGCCAGGATTGCTGACAATATCATTCAACTGTGCAATTTGGGTAATGATGATGGTATTGGGACTGGAATTGCTTGTATCGCTCGGACTTGAGGCGATGATGCGTACGCGATACAAAAAACCGAAATTGGTATTGGCCGGAATGGTGGCAAAAATAATTCCATTGGTAAACCAAGGAATAGAACCGATATTGACCGGATTGGCAAAACTGCCCCACATATCGGAAAGCTGTGCGGTGAAGACATTGCCAAAATTAAAATTGCTGGAAACAGAAAATGGAATAATCACATTTCCTCCAGCGCAGGTTGACGTTTGTAAAACACTGTCGCACATAACGGTCTGTGCTTGCGATTTTTCAGCTAAAGCAAAAGTACCGATGAGTAAAAAGAAAAAGTAGATTTTTTTCATGGGAATAGTTATGTGTTTTGGGGACATACAAAACTAAAGAAATGATTCGAGGATTGTATGCTCAAGATTATTCAAAATCAGGTTTTGGGTTTAGGACAAATTATTTTCCGGTAATTCATCCAAGATAGTGCAAAGCTTATTAAAATGATGACAGGCTTTTCTAATTGTTGGAATACCTATTTTCTTCATCAACGTAATCCCATCCGAAGTTTTACCATATTGAGGGTAAATGTTTAAAATTCGTTTTGATGGAGCAGTCGTTCTGTTATCATTAATAAGTTCTGGATTATTATTAAACTTATTGAGAATTTGAATTAAATCATTTTCGCCTATACCATCAAAATGCTCGGCAACCGCTTGTGTATTCGAAAACAACCAAGCTTCATACTCATGAAGTTGAAGATGAAAAATGAATCTACTATTTCCAATTTCATTCATCAAACGTTGCTCTAAAGCATCAATTTTTGAGTCTAATTGAGAAATCTGGTGAATTTCGTCTGTGAAAAAAGAATTATGCAAAGCATAAAAATCTAATGTTAGAATGACCTTGTCAGCATGTGATGCTTGACGAAGAAAACGCCTACAGACATCCACACATGAATCAAATGTTATAGTACCGCCTTTATGTGTACGACTGTAATAATTCTTCTTTGTTGGAACAATAACGACAGTAAAATTATGTTTCGTTGCAACATATTCTTGTAGAATATTTTTATAAAAACCTTCTTCCGTAGGACCTTCTACAATAAAAAAGACATTAGCCATATCAAGGTCTGCCTCCCATCAAATTGCTTAACCATATCTGACCTAACGAATAATCTTCGAGCCAATCCTTTAATTCATCTGAAGATTTTCTCGAAAAAACAGTCGCACCTTCATGATCTCTTTCTGTTACAACAATATCTTCTGGCGTAAAATGGTCAATTAGCGTTATACTTTGTGTAGCAATAATTAACTGACATTTTTGTGAAGCTTTCTGTATAAGCTCTGCAAGAATTTCGAGAGCAAAAGGATGTAATCCCAATTCAGGCTCGTCTATGATAATTGTTTCCGGACTGTCATCGAAATTATACGGCTTATTCAACAAAACAGCTAGGCACATAAATCGTAAAGTACCATCAGATACTTGCCGAACGTGGAATGAATTTGACGTTCCCCGTTCACGCCATCTAAGAATTACCTTTCCTTTTGCAAAAGGACTTTCCGCAATGTCGAAATCGAGAAAAAGAGGATATACTAATTGAATTGACTCCACAACACGTCTATAGTTATTTGGATGCTTATTTTTCATCCAAAGTAAATAAGGTGCTATATTTTGTCCTTCGTTTTTAAACTCATACACATCATCAATTGGTTGCGGTTGCTTTATTTGGGCATTATTAGTCGTATCGTGAAAGTGATAAACACGAAATGATCTTAGGTAATAACGAACGTACTCAGCTGCATAATCATTGGCATCTTTGAGGCTAGATTCACTGCCTTGATACCGCGAATAATCGACAGATTTGTGTTTAGGCAAAACATATCCAAATTCATCTTTTATGAATCTGTACCTTTCACCTTCCGTCTGCAACTTAGCTTGATAATAGTTTTTATAACCTGAATTTTCTTCGAAAAGTACTTTTACGCCCAATGTATTGCTTGTTTCAATTCCTCCATACAAGAAATGTTCGATCCCTCCCGACATGAAAAAATAATCATTTAGTCCTTGCCAGTATAATTTCTCTAAAAAAGTAAACAGACTAATAAGATTACTTTTCCCCGCCCCATTCTGCCCAATAAAAATATTGATACGCTTTAAGTCAAGCGTCTGCTCTTTAATGCTCTTAAAATTACTAATTATGAGTTGCTCAATCATAAATATAAAGATAGCAGAACATTTCTAAACAACCACTTCGCCAAACAAATCAAATTCTTCGGCTTTGGTAATTTTCACTTGTGCAAAATCGCCAATGCGTACATAACTGTTTTTGGCATCCACAAGCACTTCGTTGTCCACTTCCGGCGAATCGGCCTCGGTGCGACCAATAAAGTAATCGCCTTCTTTGCGGTCGAACAAAACCTTGTAGGTATGACCAACTTTTTGTGCATTCAATTCCATCGAAATACCTTGCTGTATGGCCATTACCGCCTCTGCCCGTTCCTGCTTAAGTTCTGCCGGAACATCGTCGTTCAACAAATGTGCGTGGGTATTTTCTTCGTGCGAATAGGTAAAAATGCCGAGGCGGTCAAAGCGTGTATCTTCTACCCAACGCAACATTTCTTCGTGATCTTGTTCGGTTTCGCCCGGATAGCCGGCAATTAAAGTGGTACGCAACGTAATGTTCGGAACGCGATCGCGGATGCTATTGACTAAATCAATTGTTTTTTGTTTGGTTGTACCGCGACGCATGCTTTTGAGCATGTTATCCGTAATGTGTTGCAAAGGCATATCGAGGTACGAACAAATGTTTGGCGTATCGCGCATGACATCGAGCACATCGGTTGGAAAGCCGCTTGGAAACGCATAATGCAAGCGAATCCAATCGATACCATTCACATCAGCCAATTTTTGCATCAACTCGGCTAAATTGCGTTTGCCATATAAATCCAATCCGTAATACGTTGAATCTTGTGCAATGAGAATGAGTTCGCGTGTGCCATTTTTTGCCAGGTTTTGAGCTTGTGTTACCAATTGTTCGATTGGCGTTGAAATGTGTTTGCCACGCATGAGCGGGATGGCGCAAAACGAGCACGGACGGTCGCAGCCTTCCGAAATTTTGAGGTAGGCAAAATGCTGTGGTGTTGTGAGAATGCGTTCGCCCACCAATTCGTGCTTGTAATCGGCTTTTAAGGTTTTGAGCAAACGTGGCAAATCGCGTGTTCCAAACCAAGCATCCACTTCAGGAATTTCTTTCTCCAAATCGCCTTTGTAGCGTTCGCTCAAACAGCCCGTAACATATACTTTTTCGACAAGGCCTTGCTCTTTGGCATCGACGTATTGCAGAATAGTATTGATGCTTTCTTGCTTGGCATTATCAATAAAGCCGCAGGTATTGACGATGATGATGGACGCGTCGCCGGAGTTGCTTTCGTGTTCAACTTCGTAATGATTGGCTTTCAATTGTCCCATCAGGACTTCGGAGTCAAAGATGTTTTTGGAACAGCCGAGTGTTACGACATTGACTTTATTTTTGCGAAGAGTGCGCGCTTTCATTGGTGCAAAGATACCTTTTTCAAAGTTTCAAAATACAAGCGCTAAGTTTCAACCATAATTACGAGGCTTCGATATCCAATGCACAGTATATCACTCTCTAGAGAAACGCGACTAGGCTCTAAAACCAATTCCTTACCTTTGCGCTTCATTCTCAAATACGTTTTCAAGCTATGTATGTCATCACAGGCGCTTCGGGTTTTATAGGTTCGTGCTTTGTTCAATTTATGAATGTGCGCGGCATTACAGATTTAATTCTGGTGGATGAATTTGAACGCGAAGAAAAATTCCCAAACCTGGAAGGAAAATCATTTCGTGCCAAAATCGACCGCGATCTTTTTCCGGCTTGGTTTGAAGAACATGCCCAAGAAGTGAAAATGGTTTTTCACATCGGTGCACGAACCGATACAACCGAATTTGATCGAAGTATTTTTGACAAACTCAATGTCAAGTACTCGCAACTGATTTGGAATTTGTGTAGTCGGTTTCAAATTCCACTCGTGTATGCTTCTTCTGCGGCAACGTATGGATTGGGCGAATTTGGTTATGCCGACGATCACGCGCTGGTTGAAAAATTGAAACCGCTCAATCCGTATGGCGATTCAAAAAACGATTTCGATAAATGGGCTTTGGCACAAACAACGTCGCCCCCAAATTGGTATGGTTTGAAATTTTTTAACGTCTATGGCCCCAATGAATACCACAAAGGACGCATGGCTTCCGTTATTTTTCATGCGTTTCACCAAATACAAAAAACGGGTGGCATGAAATTGTTCCGCTCGCACCGCGACGACTACCGCGATGGCGAACAGCTCCGCGACTTCGTGTATGTGAAAGATGTATGCAGTGTGATTTTATTCTTGATGGATCAACGCCCAGTTTCTGGGCTTTATAATTTAGGTACCGGAAAAGCACGCACTTTCCTCGATTTGGCGCGAAGCACGTTTCAAGCGCTCGGAAAGTCAGAAAATATTTCGTTTGTCGATACGCCTGAAGATATTCGTGATAAGTACCAATACTTTACCGAAGCGGATATGAAAAAACTACGCGATGCGGGTTACGCTGTTCCATTTTATGAATTGGAAGAAGGTGTGGCCGATTACGTGAACGGCTATCTTCAAAAAGAGAAATATTGCTAAACCTTCACACTTCAAAAAGTAAACGATGTACATTTTTCTCATCATCCTCTTTTCGATTCTCGGACTTGTTGCACTTGTTTTAGTGCTTGCGCTATTTATTAAAAAAGAATATGCCGTTCAGCGTTCGATTACGATTCAAAAACCGCGAACCTTGGTTTTTGACTACATCAAACACCTTAAAAATCAAGACCATTTTAGCAAATGGGGCAAGATGGATCCAAATATGAAAAAAGAATTTCGCGGGGTTGATGGTACAGTTGGTTTTGTTTCTGCATGGACCAGTGAAGACAAAAACGTAGGCGCTGGTGAACAAGAAATCAAAAAAATTAGTGCAGACGAACGCATTGATTATGAATTGCGTTTTATCAAACCGTTCAAATCTGTTTCAAATGCCTATATGCAAACCGAAAAAATTTCGGAAACAGAAACCCTTGTCAAATGGGGATTTGACGGAAAAATGAATTACCCGATGAATTTCATGTTACTCTTCCTCAAAATGGATCAGTTGATTGGAAAAGATTTTGAAGAAGGTTTATCCAATTTGAAAGGTATTTTAGAACGCGATTGAATCCCCATTACTGGGTGAAGAAAAACTCCACACGTCTATTCCATTCATTATCATCAGAAACAGGTTTTTCGTCGGCAAAGGCGCGTGTAGTGATGCGTTTGGGGTCAATCCCTTTCGCAATCAAATATTCAGCGGCGGCTTTTGCACGGTCTTCCGAGAGTATTAAATTTTTCTCCGTATTTCCGGTTGTATCGGTGTGCCCGTCTAGTGTAACATGCAGCTTGGGGCGCGATTTCAAAACCTGCGCCAAGGTATCTAAAACCAGTTTGGATTGTGGTTTTAAAACGGCTAGATCCACATCAAAATAAATATTGCGTGTGATTGGAAGCGTTGGCAAGGGAGCCGGAACAGGCAAACGTGCACCATCGTGCCGAACAATCGAAAAATCATCGAAAAAGTAATAGGCAAAAGGTAAATCGCTACCCGTTCGTTGCTTTTTAACGGTTTTGGTTCTCCATTCGCTTCCCCGATAGCCGAGCACAAAATATTGCTCCCCACCAACTGCCTGATAATCTAGCGCAATTTGTGTCCATACACCATCGTTTTTGGCTTTTTCAATGCCATTGATTGTACATTGACTAATCGAACCTGAAAGCCCGAGTGAAGTCTCAAAACACATATACTCTTTAAAAAAAAGCATGTTTAAATTGTACAAGGCAATATCACTTTGCTCACTCAATAAAATCCAAAACGTAATGCGGTAGTTTTTTCCTGCTTCCAAGGGGTCAGTTAATGTTCCCCGCATATACTCTTTCCATTTCGCATCCAAATAAAGTCCAGCAAACGAATTTCCAGAATGTGCTTTATTGGCAGCCGGAAAACGCTTCTCAACTTGTGGCCCACGCGAAACGCCTTGCGCAAAAAAATCAGTCGTTAAAAATTTACTAAAGGGCGTACACCAACCCGTAACACCATTGGTGGAAAAATAATCAGACGGACGAACATTGGCCGAATCTACCTCATAACGCAATTCAAACCCGGGGTTGACTACTAGATTCTGTGCTTGGACTGAAAAACAACCAAGTAAAACAGCTATGAGGATGATGTTTTTTAGCATAGATCGTAAACGAATGGCGTAACGAATTATTGCTTCGCATCTTCGATCAGCACTTTTAGTATCGCATTTCTTGTGCCGAGTTTATTGAGTTTGTTTTCTTCTGCACTTGGATAAACACGATTAGATAAAAACACAAACACAATTCCGGTTTCGGGATCGGCCCACGTTACTGTTCCTGTAAATCCTTGATGGCCGAAACTTTTAAGCGAAATGCCATCGCATACCGGACTATTTTTCTTGGCATCAAATTCAGGCTTATCGAAACCAAGCGCGCGACGGTTTTCGTTTTGCGGAAACTGACAACGTGTAAACTCATTGACGGTTGCGGTATCGAAATACGTTTGTCCGCCATACGATCCGCCATTGAGGAAAACTTGCATCATCACCCCCACGTCATTGGCATTGCTGAAAATTCCGGCATGCCCAGCAATTCCGCCAAGCATAGCCGCACCTTGATCGTGAACATCGGCCACAATTTGTTGCTTGCGGAATTTTTCGTCGTATTCGGTAGGCGCGCATTGCGACGATGAAAAACGGATGCGTGGCTGAAAACCCATTGTCGTTAATCCCAAAGGCGCATAAAAGTTTTTAGCCACATACTGATTCAACAGCATGCGCGATTTTTGCTCAATGATTTGTTTTAAGAAATAATACCCCAAATCGCTGTACTTGAATTTTTTCTCGCCCAATGGACTTTCCATAATCTGTTTGTAAATCGTATCGACATACGTTTTGCTGATAAACAAACCGGGAGCAACACGCACCGGAAACGAATCGCTGAATACTTTGCTGTAAACGTCCTTCTTCCAATTGCCATCTTTATCAACAGTACGCATCCAAAACGGAATCCAATCTTTCAATCCAGCTTGGTGCGCCATCATCTCACGGATTACAATGTCTTGTTTGTTCGATCCTTGCAAGTACGGCAAATACGTTACAAGTCGCTCATCCAAATTAATTTCTTTGCGCTCACTCATACGCATAACAGCAGGCGTAGATGCCATGATTTTTGTAACCGAAGCCACATCGTATAAATCGGTATTTTGAACCACATGTTTTTTATCGTACGTGAAATAGCCATACGATTTATTCAGAAAAACTTTGCCGTCTTTTGCCGCAAAAACTTGACATCCAGGAAAGGCTTTTTCGGTCATGCCATACGCTACAATGGAATCAATGGCCGCAAGTGTTTTACGGCTGATGGAAACTTCTTCAGGCATGGTATATTTCAAACGCGAAGCGGTTGTATAAACACCTGTGCCGCTTTTCCAAATTCCGCTACTCACAGGCAAACTTCCTTTTACACCAATGCCACCAAAAATAGCTTGTGCCGAAAGATCAGCGAGGTATGGACGATCTTCATACGATACCAGCACAGCATCGCAATTTTCAGCTTGTGCAATGCCGTTGAGCGCATACGCCGAAGCAAATACATTCAAGACCACACGTTTTTTCAATTTCAAAAGTGTATCGATCAACACATCCAAGGTACTGTCGATACCAAAATTATTTTTGGGGCGGTAGCTGGTGTTGCAGAGCGAAAGTAAAATCACATTGTGTTTGCTCAATTGTGCCAGTAAAGAATCGCGTTGTTCTTTTTTACTTTCCCAACTGATGTTGTACTGCTTCATGGGTGCATACACGGCCAAACGTTGCTGCACATCGTGTTTCTTGGATGAGCCATAGGCAACCGAAGCAATGGAACAGGTATCTAAATGTGTGAGTGGTAAAAAATTGTTATCGTTTTTCACAAGCGTTACCGCATGTTCGGCCAATTGACGGCAAATCCATTCGGCTTGCGTTGTATTTAAATCGTTGATCAGATTTTTTGTTTTGATCGGTTTGAACGATTTGAGTCCACACCAGAATTTGGTCATCAGAATTTTTTTGCACCGTGCATCAATTTCGGCTTGTGTAATTTCACCTTTGGTGATGGCTTCTTGAATGAGTTTGACGGCAGTTGGTACATCTTCCGAAAAAAGCAGCATGTCGTTTCCGGCAAGCAATGCTTTTACACTCACTTCGCCCGGTTTAAAAAATCCGCTTACCCCTTTCATGTTGAGCGCGTCGGTAAACACCAAGCCTTTGAATCCGAGTTTTGTTTTGAGCAAGCCATTGACCACTTTGGATGAAAGTGTGGTGGCAGTATTGGTTGTTGTATCATAGGCCGGAACATACAAATGTGCCACCATCATACTGCCTAACCCTTCATGAATCATGCGTTTGAAGGGATACAATTCGAGCGAATCGAGGCGCAAGGTATCGTGTTTGATGATGGGCAATGTTTTATGCGAATCGCTATCGGTATCGCCGTGTCCGGGGAAATGTTTTCCGCAGGCCAAAACGCCACCATCTTGCAAACCTTGCATGTACGCAATTCCTTTATCGGCAACTGAAAATTTATTTTCACCAAACGAACGCATGCCAATGACCGGATTGGCGGCATTGTTATTGACATCGGCCACAGGCGAAAAACTCACGTGTATGCCTATGCGCTTGCATTCGCGCGCAATCTCGCGCCCCATCGTATAAATCAACGAATCGTTGCGAATGGCTCCAAGCGTCATTTGGCGTGGAAAAATAGGCGTACTATCTAAACGCATGGATAAACCCCATTCAGCATCCATGGCAATGAGCAAGGGCGTTTTGGAAAGTTTCTGGTATTTATTGGTCAAGTTCGCCTGCCGCACTGGCCCACCCTGCATAAAAATCAATCCGCCAATTTTGTATTGCGTGATGAGCGTCGAAATTTCTTTGACATGCTTCGCATCTTTGTTGGAATATGCCGCCACCATAAACAACTGTCCAAGCCGTTGTGTGGGTGTCATTGTTTTCATGAGCGAGTCGGCCCAATGATCGGCATCGGCAGCATAAAACGGCGGTTCTTTTGCAACCGTAGCAAATTCGATGCCTTGCGAAGGCTGAAAACGTGCTTGTGTTCGCTGCGCCAAAGGCAACAGGAGCAATACAGCAAGCGGCAAAAAGATATAGCGGATTCTTTGGAACATGGTGAAAAAGCAAGTGGCATTCAACGAAATACGGCCTCGCTGATAAAATTAGGTACAAAGTACGCGCCGAATTTCAGCCCTTCACCGACTTTTCAACAAATGTTATGTTAATCGGAAGAACTGCTAAAAACGAGCGGACAGGCGGGAATTCCGTATTTTTGCAAGCATTCCAAAACAACCTTACATCAAGGCTGTTTGTTGGTGTGTTTTTTTAGCAGTTTATGTCAAACCTAATTCGTCTTTTGCCCGATGCTGTTGCCAATCAAATTGCGGCAGGAGAAGTAGTGCAACGTCCAGCCTCGGCAGTCAAAGAACTGCTCGAAAATGCTATTGATGCTGGCGCACAGTCGATCAAGCTGCTGATCAAAGATGCGGGGCGTACGCTGTTGCAAGTGATTGATGATGGTAGTGGCATGTCTGAAATCGATGCCCGTTTGAGTTTTGAACGCCATGCCACATCCAAAATTCAAGCTGCCGAAGATTTATTTGCTTTGCGCACCATGGGTTTTCGTGGCGAAGCCTTAGCCTCGATTGCAGCTGTTGCGCAAGTAGAAATGAAAACGCGCCGCGCCGAAGACGAGCTGGGCATTCGCATTGTGATTGAAGGCAGCGAAATCAAAACACAAGAGCCGTGTGCTGCACCTGTGGGAACATCCATCGCAGTCAAAAATTTATTTTTCAATATTCCGGCGCGACGCAATTTTTTGAAATCGGATGGTGTTGAATTTCGACACATTCTCGAAGAGTTTGAACGCATTGCCCTCGCGCATCCCGACCGCGCATTCTCGCTCACGCACAACAACACCGAAGTGTATCGCCTCGAAAAAGCAATTTTGCGTCAACGCATTGTTGCCCTTTACGGATCGCCTTACAACCAACGCCTCGTTCCAGTTCAGGAAGAAACCGATATTCTCCGCATTACAGGATTCATTGGAAAACCAGAATTTGCTAAAAAGACCCGCGGCGAACAATTTTTCTTTCTCAATACGCGATTCATTAAGAATAGCTATTTGCATCATGCCATTCAAACCGCATTTGAGCAATTGCTACCTACAGATAGTTATCCCTCGTATTTCTTGTTCCTCGATGTCGATCCGCGTACGATTGATGTCAATATCCATCCCACCAAAACAGAAGTTAAGTTTGAAGATGAACGGGCCATGTACGCCATCATCCGTTCTGCCGTAAAACGCGCCTTGGGGCAATACAACATCACGCCTTCGCTCGATTTTGAACAAGAAATGAGCATCGATATTCCGTATCGTCCTTCCGATAAACCGATTCAACAACCAGGCATTACCGTTGATCCAACATTCAATCCATTTGAGCCGAAAGTAAAAAGTGGTACAGCCGTTTCATCAACACCCAAAGAAAAAATTCCGGCCAATTGGCAAGATCTATATCAGAATTATTTCAATCCGCAAACACAAACCGAGCAGCAAACCGAGCAACAAGTCATCCACAGCGATTTGGATGAAGGAACAGATGAACGTCCGGCGAAAAATATTTCTGATCCCTATCAGTTGCATCAACGGTATATTTTAACGCATATCAAAAGTGGTTTCTTAATCATTGACCAACAGCGCGCGCACGAGCGTATTTTGTACGAGCGTTATTTGCGTGTTGCCGAAAATCATCAAGCGCCGAGCCAGCAAGTTTTATTTCCAGAAACGGTTGAGTTTTCGATGAGCGATTCGGGACTGATGATTAGTTTGTTGGATGCGATCAACAGTTTAGGATTTGATGTGCGGCCCTTTGGGCAACAATCGTTTGTGGTGCATGGCGTTCCGGCGGGTACAGAAGAATACGATGCGCACCAGATGTTGGAAGGCATTTTAGAAACGCATAAAAATTCGGATCAAGAAATAAAACTGAATGTGCAAGATAGCATGGCGCGGGCACTTGCGAGGCAAGCAGCCATTAAATCGGGACGTGCGTTGAGTATTCCTGAGATGCGTGTTTTGGTGGATGAACTTTTTGCATGTTCGTTGCCGTATCATGCGCCCGATGGCAAGCCAACAGTAAGTACGTTTGGTATGGATGAGTTGGATAGACGATTTAAGCGATGAGTGATTATTTCCGCCAATACCGCCCCGCCAAACACAATTTGTTTCCTCCAGTTGTGTTGAACTTGATCATCATCAACGCGATTTTGTATTTCGCGAAGGTGGCGTTTATGAGTTCGCAGCGCATTGATTTTGACGAATTATTTGGGCTGCATCATCCCTTTGCGATGGGTTTCCGGTGGTGGCAACCGTTTACGCATTTGTTTATGCACGGCGATAGCGGCCATCTTATTTCCAATATGTTTGGTTGTTGGCTCTTTGGTCATTTGCTCGAAAATGCCTTTGGCCCAAAACGGTTTATTTTGTATTACGTGGTTTGCGGCATTGGTGCGAGTGCCATTTTTCTGGGTTGGGAAACGTGGAGTGTGTGGAAGAGTTTGCAAGCTGCTGGTTACAATGCGTATGATTTCGGTGTGTTTTTAGAACGTTGGAATCTGAATTTGATTGGCGCGTCGGGAGCTTTGTTTGGTTTGATTATGGGGGCGGCCTTGTTGTTTCCAAATTCAACCTTACCGGTTTATAGTATTTTACCCATCCAGTTGAAATACATTGCGCTCATTTATGGCATTGCCGAATTGTACCGCGGTGTAAAAATGACAAACGATGGTGTTGCACATTTTGCCCATTTGGGTGGCATGATTTTCGGATTTATCTTAATCAAATTGTATAACCGTAACAGAACACATTTTTACTAGGCAATGAGTTTCTCGAATGATATGCGTATGGCGTTTACGGGCACGTACCGTGGGTTGAACCGCCTGCTTTTTCTCTTAGTCGTTGTTTTTTTATTGATCAACATCGGCGATGCGTTGCAATTAATGAACAAGGGCCGACAAATCCATTCGGTATCGTTGTACTTATCGATTCCGGGTTGGTTTCAAGATTTTCTGGCGCAGGGTTGGAGTTTGCTGACGTATATGTTTACGCATGAATCGTTGTTGCATTTATTGGGCAATGTGCTTTGGCTGTATTCGTTTGGGCGCATGTTTACCGATTTATTGGGTGGTTCGCGGATGTTGGGCTTGTTTGTTTTGGGTGGCTTGTGCGGTGGTATTTTCTTTTTAATACTGGCGCAATTGGTTCCGGCATTTCGCGATTTTCATTTGCTGGGCGCGTCGGCAGGTGCGATGGCGGTGGTTATTGCAACAGCAGCATATCGGCCCGAACAAGTAGTTTCGTTGTTTGGTGTTTGGCAAATTCGTTTAAAATATTTGGCCTTGATTTCGTTTGTCTTTTTCTCGCTCTTGAATTTGTCTGACAATACAGGCGGTAAAGTGGCACATATCGGCGGTTCGTTGATGGGGTTGATTTACGGCTGGCAAATGCGCAAAAAAAATGGGATGCTCGAATCCTTCATGAAACTTTTCAGAAAAGCGGATGGAACAAAATTAAAAGTGGTACACCGTCGTCCGGTTTCGGATGAAGTATTTCATGATACACGTGTCAATCGTCGCAAAAAAATTGATGAAATTTTAGATAAAATTTCGCGTTCCGGTTACGATAGTTTAAATCCCGAAGAGAAAAAGTACCTTCAAGAAAATCACGACAAAACATAAATTGAGTTTGACCACAACGCCTCATACACAAACGCCAGCAGTTTCCTTACCACGGAAATTGAGTTGGTTCAGTAAATTTTTACTGGGCTTGAATGCGTTTGCGGTTGTGGGATTGATCCTTTCTTACATTGCGCCATACATCAATCCCGATGTGTTTTGGCCTACCGCCTTTTTTGGTCTGGCCTACCCTGTTTTTGTTTTGGTCAATATGCTCTTTCTCTTGTATTGGTTGATTCGTCGTCGGAAATTGTGGATGATTTCGTTGGGGGTATTGGTTTTGGGTTGGACGATTCAGGGGCGTACGTTTCAATGGCGTTTTGCATCGCCCGCTCCCGCGCCTAAAAATTGCATGCGTGTCATGTCGTACAACGTTAAATTATTTGATTTGTACAATTGGTCGCACAATACCGATACGCGTAATAAAATTTTCAATTTGATTCATGCCGAAAAACCAGCCATTTTTTGTGTGCAAGAATTTTTCACCGAAGATGAGGGTGAGTTTCAAAATTTAGATACGCTACGCAAACTTTTGAATTTACCCTTCACGCATGTTGAATATACGGTTACGCTTCGCAAAACCGATCATTGGGGCGTTGCCACGTTCAGCAAATATCCGATTGTTGCAACGGGCCACATTGTCTTCAACAGCCGCAGCAACAACCGCTGTATTTATTCCGATTTGCTTGTAGAAGGCGATACCATTCGTGTGTATAACATGCACCTGCAATCGATCAACTTCGGTTATGTCGATTATAAATTCTTAAGCGATTTGAAAGCAGGAAAAGATGTAACTGACGAAGCCGAACGTTCAAAAAATATCTTGCGTCGTTTGAATATCGGTTTTGTGCGGCGTTCGCGGCAGGCCGATGCGGTTGCCGAAAATATCGCGGCTTGTCCCTACCCTGTCATTGTTTGCGGAGATTTCAACGATACACCGGTTTCGTATGTGTATCAAACAATTTCAAAAAATCTGACAGACGCATTTGTTGAAAGTGGCAATGGATTTGGAAAAACGTTTGTCAATCCGCTTCCTTTTCCGCGCATTGATTATATTTTGCACAGCAAGCAATTTCAGTCGTACAATTTTAATGTGAACCAACAGCAGGGCCTTTCAGATCATTTTCCGATCATGTGCGATATTTATAAAAGCAAAAAATAACTGCTTAACTTTTACCCAGTCCAACTTTATAGGTTTGCAAACACCGCTCCCTTGCGAATACATGATCGACAATGGGTTTGGGATAATTTACCGTTCCAAATTCGGGCACCCATTTTTTGATGTAACTAAAATCGGGATCAAATTTTTTCTGCTGTTCGGTAGGATTAAAAATACGGAAATAGGGTGCGGCATCTGTTCCTGTTCCTGCCGCCCACTGCCAGCCGCCATTGTTTGCCGACAAATCGAAGTCTAGTAATTTCTGCGCAAAATATGCTTCGCCCCAACGCCAATCGAGCAATAAATGCTTTGTTAAAAAACTCGCGACAACCATGCGTACACGGTTGTGCATAAATCCGGTTGCGTTCAACTCGCGCATGCCCGCATCCACAAGCGGATACCCTGTTTTTCCGGCACACCACGCATTGAAATCAGCTTCGTCTGTACGCCAGCCAATATTATCGTATTCGCGCCGAAACGCATGCGTTGCCACGTGTGGAAAATGCCAGACAATCATCATGTAAAAATCGCGCCAGATCAATTCATTCATCCACACATCACTAATCGGGAAAGCCTGTTGCGCCAATTGCCGGATCGAAACCGTGCCAAACCGCAAATGTACACTCAGGCGCGAAGTTCCTGCGACAGCTGGTAAATCACGTTTTGTAACATAATTTTTCAGTAATTCATCGCGCACCGTTTTGGGTGGAAACGACAGGACTACTGGTTCAAATCCCATAGCCTTTAATTCGGGAATGGGTTTGTCTTCAATGACCGTAGCCGAGAGAAAATGTTGACCGTACTTTTCTGTTGGGTACGATTTCAGGTAAAACGCATTGAGTTTTGCGCGGTATTTATTTTTGTAAGGCGTAAACACCGTGTATGGCAAACCATCGTCCTTGGTTACTTCCGAACGTTCAAAAAGACATTGATCTTTGCAGAGAAAAAATTTTATTCCTTGTGCTTCGAGGAACGTGCCAATTTCTTGATCGCGTTTACGTGCAGCCGGTTCGTAATCGCGATTCGTGAATACGTTTTTGACCTTATATGTTTCGCAGATTTCTTTCCAAACTTCCGATGGCGTTCCGTACCAAACCGACAATTTACTGCCCAATTTTTCCAACGCCGCATTCAGGTCAATCAAGGCGTTATGAATAAATTGGACACGCGCATCCTGCTTGTCCGTTAAGCGTTCAAGAATCGTGGTATCAAATATAAAAATGGGTAGAACGGGTAATCCCGATTTCAGTGCGTGGTACAAACCACCATTGTCGTGCAAACGCAAATCGCGGCGAAACCAGAATACGGTAATTTCTGGCTTATCGGTATTTTTCATAATCGTCCTTTTCGGGTTACTAAGGCCGAATTTCCGCTGAAATTAAAATCCCAAACGGCTTGATCAAAAATACGTGGCAGGTACCGTTTGTAAAGCAAGGTTCGTTTCGAGTCTTGCGATTCAGATTCATCGTCGCGGGGAATGCCATTGAATTCGTAAATCATGATTTTCGGATGTTCGCGCATAAAAATGCGTACGATTTCCGAAATGGTTGTCATGACCCGAAAGACTTCGCCGCGGTTGGTAACCACATATTCTTCACCATCAAATTCGTCGTTAATGACACCGAAAACAATTGTAGCGTGTAAAATGTTGTCTTGTCGTCGTCCAAATCGTACTTCGTAGTTGAGGCCGCTATCTGTTGTGAAAAAATAAACACCTGCCGATGCGATTGCCGGAGCTTGAATGCGATAAATCGGGACTGTGTTCATAAATTGAGTAAAGACAAAAGTAACTGAATCTATTCAATTAGCCCGAAATTAGAATTGTCGAAGCCCGTAAACAGGTTTTAAGGTATTTTTTGGACATTAATTTAAATGTATCTACATTTGATGTTGGTACAACAGTTGTAAGTACACAAGCATTGCCGTAAAAAGTCTAAGCGGTTTCCGAATTTGTTTTCAAATCTTTGTATCACTCAACACATCAACATTTTTTTATATGAAAAAAACAGTTATACTTTTGAGTGTCTTAACGGTTAGCATGTTAGCAATGCAAATCGGAATGGATGCATTTTCTAACACAAGCGGATCATCCGCTGGAAAAACCGGATCGCCAGGCGATGGTGCGAATTGTACACAATGCCATTCAGGTTCACCACAACAGCAAGCCGGATTGATTACAACCAATATTCCTGGCGGTGGTTATACTCCTGGGTTTATCTATCAGATTACGGCAACCATTGTTGATACCAATAGCACAAAATTTGGATTTCAGGTTTCTCCGCAAAATGTACAAGGCACTCGTTTGGGTACATTGATTGCTACTAATACAACCGAAACACAAACGCAACAAACCGGAAAATACATCACGCACAAAACGGCTGGTACACCCGGTGTTGGCATGCGTACATGGACGTTCAACTGGCAAGCTCCTGCATCGGGTACGGGTAATGTAACTTTTTATGGTGCATTCAATGTGGCAAACAGCAACAACCTCTCTTCTGGCGATCGTATTTTCCTTTCTAGCACGCAGGTGAGCGAAGATTTGACCAGTGTTTCGAATAATACAGAAGCATTTCCGTCAATCAAATTGTATCCTAATCCAGCGGTTGATTTCCTGCAATTGGATTTAGGCAAACAGATCAACACACCTGTTGATGTGCGCATTTATACATTGGAAGGTCGTTTGGCTGAAAAAAATACAGTAACACCGGAAAACGGTAAAACACTTCAGATTGAAGTTTCAGGATTGGCTACAGGTGTTTATTTCATTACACTTGAAACAGAAGGCAATATCACAACTCGTCGCTTCGTGAAAAATTAATTTGGTTAGTATATTTGGTTAGAACGCTGCATCTTTTCAGATGCGGCGTTTTTTTTTATCTACTTAAAAAACCAAAAACGTAACGAGAACAATACCTAAAAAAATTCCTAGCGACAGCGCAATGTAATATGTTTGCTTGCGGATGCCATGAAAACCGAGTATGCGGTAATGGGTCATGAGCAGCAATTGAAAAAGGGTGAGTAAGGCAAAAATGAATTGAATAGTAAATGTTTTTTCTTGGTAGATGACAACAGCGAAAGAAACGGCTTGCATAAACAACATACCCATCGAAATAACAAAAAGCACACACCACGACCACCAGTACCCTTTTCTGAACCGAATTAATTGTACACCCATAAAACCGAACACCATAAGCATCCCGATGGTTAGGGATAAATCCGTAGGTGAAGCAAACAGGATAAGTAAGAACAACAGCAATTCAACCAACCACAAGACACCAAAAATAGCGGTGATAACTTGATTCAGTTGAAACGTCTTTAATTGATGTAAACGGAATACAGGCAAAAGCTTGTTGATCATGCAGCAAACGTAAATAAAAAAATCCTGCCACCAATTCAGCAGCAGGATTGAAAAGCTCATCGGCTTTTCGGATGCCACAACCATAAGGGGCTATGTGGGTTGTGCACATCGTTGGAGAATTTTAGATACTACCTTTCCAAATGTATTTTACACTATAAGAGCCTGTTTAAATTTTATCCTTTGTTCCGAAGCCTCGGAATTGTTATGCTGTTGATTTGTAAAAGTGGCTTACAGGTTTGCTAAAACAAGACTGGCTTATCAAAATCATAACAATAGCTTAAGTTAAGAGCAAAACAACTATGGCCAAAGAACCGAATACCAATGCGATACCAATGAGAAAGTTTTGTGCCCATTTAGAAGCCTTATCTCCTGAAGGTTGTTTAGTTGATCCTTGATAAATTCGTTCGGGAGCAGTTGGATCAGTTGATTCCGCTTTAACTGGTTTCTTCAAAAGAAATGTAATTAGGGCTACTATGAAACAAATTATAGCAATAGCAACATAAAAGGCAGCGGCTATACTATCAACTCCAACACTTATCGTAACGAATGCGATGATTCCAAAAAACAGAAATAGCAATAAGGCGATTTTCCAAACTCGTGGCCGAAATATATCTTCTTTCGTAATTCGTTTTTTAGGTTTATTCGGAAAATAAGCCCGGAAGAAATAAACAAGTAATGCAATCAAGCCTAATGTTACAAACATAGCCATTAACATGAGCAGTACAGTATTACTTACGCCAATAATGATGCATACACTTGCTACAAGACCGAAGGCTAAAAAAGCTATAAAAGCTGTTTTAAATAGTCGATTTTCCCAGAAATTTTTCCCTGCAATATTGTGTTTTAATTGCTCATTTATTGATTTCTGTTTTAGGTGTTTACCAAGCTCGTTTCTTTTCCAATTTACAAATCCAGACTCATCATTGATCGAATCAGTTGCGATTTTATTTTCATTCACATAGCTTGCTGTGCTATTTTTTGCACTATCGGTTGTTCTGCGTTCCGTTTGTTCAAAATCCGGACTCATACCATTACTCGTCCTTTCGGTAGCAGAATAATTAGCAACGGAATCTTGATTTGATTTTTCACCAGAAATTGCACCTGAACGATTAGAAGCAACCCGTTCGATATGCAAACCAGTTGAATTATGACGCTTTTCAATACGGAGTGCATGGCATGAAACACACAATACACTAATTGCGACTAAAAGTAAATGGGTATTTTTCATGAGCGAATGTGCTTATCAATTAGTTCAGTAGCATGTTGTTAACTTACTTGTCGTTAAAACATAAAATGCTTAACCGATTTGTAGTGATTGAGCTTTATGGTTTAAATTAATTATTCGTAAGTGGTAGCAATTCGTATGATTAGAAGAACTAAAAATGTAAGGAAGGTTGACATTAATGCTGCAAATGCGAGATAGAAGAACCATAAACGTTTACGATCTTCTTCTGCAATTATTTTCTTTTCTGGTTTATTCTTATGCATGAACAAAGCCAAAACACCAGTGATTAATGCGATCAATGTCATGAATAGAAAAAATAACCCAATACCATAAGCGGACAACAATACCATTGTTATAGCCAGTGCAATAAATAGCAAGGCTTCTAATAGCAATGCCTTCCACAAACGAGGCTCGATTATGCGTTCAGCATTCTTCACGCTGGCTTGCACCTGTTTAGGCTCTGGCGAATGATCTGCTTTTGTATATCCAGAACTGTTTTTTTGCGGGAAATCAATTTTTTGCTTTGGGCTTTCTACGGCCACTTGAATAAGTGTATCAGAATCCGTTTTTATTATTTGCTTTTCCTTATTGTCATTGGTATGTATTGTATCAATGCCACGATCTGACTTGGCCCTCTCAGAAAACGCTTGTCCTGTTTCTCGCGTCTCAAGCTCTGGCGCGCGCGCACCTACCCGATCAACATGCCAGCCATTTTGATAACGACGTTTTTCGATGCGCAAGGTGCTGCACGATGTACTTAGGAGCATCATGGCAACGAGAATAGAGACAATTGTTTTCATGTTTTTCAGTGTTGTGTATTCGGGTTGTAACACGATGTCTAAAACTAGGTGATAACCGTAATTACGTTAGCTTTATGATAGCGCAATGAATGCCAATCCGAAAATTCCAATAAAACCCAAAGCAACTGACATGAGTAATGCTCCAAGGCTGTACAAAATCCAAACAGTAATTTTCTCGCTCTTCAAAACTTCGCCCGTATTCGGATCGGGGTGTAAGTGTGGATTTATTTCCTTGCGACAGAGGTAAGAAATTAATGCCGTCAGCAATGCAAAAGAGCCAGCCAGAATAAATACAATACCGAGCCAAGTGATCAAAGACAAAATGGAAGGAAAACCAAATAAAAGTAAACCAGAGGTAGCTATCAATATAAATGCCGTCAATAAACAAGCTTTCCAAAATTTAGGCTCCGAAAAATCGCCTGCGCTGCTTCGCTGTTGAGTATTATTTTTTTGTGCAGCAACCTGCTCTTGTTTCCCTAAACCAATTCCCTTATGTTTATGAAAATCTGCTCTAGTTTTCGACGTTGAATCATTGAATGAATTGGGTTGTGGCTGCACTTGATTCGATTGCTCCATCGGTACAGCAAACACAACCAGTTCTTCTTGTTTCGCTGCAACAGGGTTATCCTCTTCTTTCACAACAGGATTTGCAACAATCGCCTCTGCCGAATCTAGATTTATTTTTGCTACACTTGGCGAACTCGTTCGGTCTTGCGCCACACGATCAACATGCCAGCCATTTTGATAACGACGTTTTTCAATGCGAAGCGTACTGCAAGATGTACAAAGAAGTACAATGGCTATTAGAATGGAAAGACCTGTTTTCATGTGTTTAAGTGTTGTGTTAATTTTTCTTTTAAAATTCGGGTTATGACACTTATTCGTATTCGTAATCGGCAAAGAACGTTTTTGCAAGTGTAATATACTCAAAAACTATTCATTACCCATTTCTTCATTCCATCCTATTGTTACTAAACATGTGCATTGACAGCAGGTTTTGTGTATTTACAGAAATCGTTTCCACCCTGACTCAGCCAGTACAAATAGCGTTTCTGCTTGCGATCTTCTGCGCGTGTATATAACACATTCATATCGTGCAAACTGGCTTGTTGCGAGTAGAGATACATCGTCATGACCAATTTGGTCCATGCCCACGATTTTTGCAGCTTATTTTTCATACACCGATTTATTTGCGGCGGTTGCGCGCATTGTACCCAACAGATAAACCATAACGCAAGCCTTCGCGCCCAGGAACCACAAAAGCATTGATTGGGATATTCAAGTTGCCCGAACGGAATGTTTTACCAATGCCAAACACAAACGAAGGTTGTAAGACCACATCGCCACGACTATCTAAACGCGAAATGTATGAAGGCGGTGCAAAACCAATATTACTCGTATCGGCTTCCCATTGACCTTGCGTAACAAACGTTTCGCCCACATAATAGCCTTTCGATTTTTGCACCAAACTAAAACTTGGACCAAAAGCAAATTCCAATCCCCATTTGCTGCTGCGCAATCCATTCATAAACGTCATGCTCGGAATGACTAATCCTTGATCCAATCCGGTAACCATCGGAATAAATTCAAACAAGGCTTGAAACGTTCCTGTGTTCAAGTATTGCTTTTCAAACTGATAACCAAACTGAAACATGAGTGGCTGCGCATCAAATCCACCCTCATCGCGCGATTTGCCTAAGACGTCGGCGGTATGACCTGTAAAAAATGTGCCTCCCATACGTGGTCCGTCAAGTCGCAATTGCGTTTCGTTGGGATTATTTTTCATCGACTCGTAATTGTAAGGTTTGGTGAGTTGCGTAAGCAACGTTGCATTGACCGGACGTTTAAACAATTGCAAAAGCATGATGTGCGACATGGTTTGCAATTCGCTGGTATTGTTCAAAAATTCGGTTACTTGTGTGCGTTCTACAATACCTTCTTTCACATCAATTAAACGAAGTGTATAAACAATGGTATTGGAATACAGCTCGGCACTTCCGGTCAGCATTTTATCGGCACCCAACGTACGGCCTGTTTCTACCAAACATAATTTGCCATAGCAATTTTCTGTTTTGAGTTTATTTTTCTCAATCAGGTAAGCCACATCATAGCGATCCATCACCTCAAACGAATCGAGTTTTTCTAGTTCGATGCGTACAACATTTCCCAATTGAATCGGATCGAGGTTGACATTTTTTGAGTCGATGTTGAGTACTACAATTTTTTGACGGACACTCGTTGTTTGTCCCAAAAGAGCATTTGACATGAGCATCCAAAGCGTGCAAAGTACCACAAGCATGATCGCTTTTCCGCTGAAGCCAGAACGGCTATGTGTTTCGCTTGAACTTGGTGTATGGTTGTTTTCGGTTTTCATCGTTTTGTTGATTGGTTGATGAGGCAAAACTAGATGGCGCAACTTAGCTGAGGAAACGGCTTTTTGCAGCACGATTTGGCTTGTATGCAACAAATGCGACTTTCTGAAATTCGGTGTTATTCAAAGCCCTTTTTTTGCGATTTTTGCAACTAGTACTATTCATTTTGCATTTTTTGCTTGAAATGAACATACCCATACCGAATACTTACCATACGATTATATCATGCCCACAACCCAACGCACCTCCCAACAGGTATTTATTCAACGCATCAAAGACATTATTCCGGCAAATCATTCGTTGGTAGATGAACTTGCTGATATTTTATCGGTGAGTACCGATAGTGCTTACCGCCGCATTCGTGGCGAAACGGCCTTGAGTATTGATGAAGTCAGTATTTTATGTAGCCATTATCGTATTTCGTTCGATACGGAAAGTTCGAAGCATGGCAATAGTGTTACGTTTAATTATCATCCACTTTCTTCCGACGAGAAAAATTTTGCCGTTTACCTCAACAACATTGCGAATGATATGCAACGCATTCGCAGTGCGGCACAGAAAGAAATTATTTTTGCAGCAGAAGACATTCCTATTTTTCATCACTTCCGTTACCCCTTGCTTTCGGGGTTCAAATTATTTTACTGGAATCGCTCTATTTTGAATGCGCCTGGTTTGGAAGGTAAAAAATTTGACCCCAAAACCATCAATGGCGAATTGCTGGAGCGCGTACAATCCATTTACGATACCTACTTGGAAATTCCATCCATCGAAATTTGGTCAGAAGACACACTCAACAGTACGCTCAAGCAAATTGAATACTACTGGGAATCTGGTTTTTTCAACAACCAAGACGAGGCTTTAGCCGTATTGGCTGATGTAGAAGCGATGCTCAACGATATTGCCCGTCAAGCCGAGCACGGCTGCAAATTTCGTGGCGACGTGCCTCCGGCAAACAGCGAAAACAATTATACGTTGTACAATTCGGAATTGATGATTGGCAACAATTGCATTCTCGTAACCATTGGTGGCAGTAAAGTAACCTACCTTTCACACAACACCTTTAATTCGATGGCAACAACAAGCCCCGGATTTTGTGATGAAACAGAAAAATGGTTGCGCAACCTCATTCGTAAATCCATTCCAATCAGTGGTGTTTCGGAAAAGCAACGCTTTCGTTTCTTCCGCAACAAGCTCGACAAAATTGCTAAACTCCGCGATTTGATTTCCAGTGCGCACTAAACCACCATCAGACGAAATACGCGATTTCCTAAACGAGAAAGTGCGTTTGTACAACCGTCCTTCGTTTATCGAAAACGATCCGGTGTGTATTCCACATCTCTTCACGAAAAAACAAGACATTGAAATTGCCGGATTATTTGCGGCAACATTTGCTTGGGGACGGCGCGAACAAATCATTAAGAGCGCAACTACGCTCATGCAGTTGATGGATATGGCTCCGCACGATTATGTGCTCAACGCCAAAGAACATGAATTGAGTCGATTGAATACATTTGTACACCGCACATTCAATACCGAAGATGCGCGCTATTTTGTACGTTCTTTGCGTCGCATGTACAAACTCAATGGTGGTTTGGAAGGAACGTTTACGCGGGGCATGCAACAGGGAAATCATACGGTTGCTGATGCGATTGAACATTTCAGAAGTTTCTTTTTTTATGGCCGCTACCCCCGACGCACACTCAAACATGTTTCCAATCCGGCTGCTGGTTCGAGTTGCAAACGCTTGAATATGTTTTTGCGTTGGATGGTGCGCAAAGACAACAACGGCGTTGATTTCGGCCTCTGGCGAAAAATTGATCCTTCGCAATTGTATTGTCCACTCGATGTGCATTCGGGACGTGTGGCGCGCACACTAGGCATTCTTCACCGATCAACCGACGACTGGAAAGCGGTGGAAGAATTAACACATACCTTACTCCTACTCGATCCGAACGATCCCATAAAATACGACTTCGCCTTGTTTGGTCTTGGCGTAAATGACGAACTTTAAAATTCACCTTTCTCCCTATGAAAAAAATTCTGCTTTTGGGTTTTATGCTTGTTGCATCGGTGCTACCGGCTCAGAAAAAAAATGCGGCTAAACTTCCCGACGCACCAGAACCGAAACCTACCAGTGCTGCCGAACGCATGGCTGGTCTCGAAAAACGCAAACAAGCCGAAGCCCGTTCGCTCGTTTCCAATATCGGTTTCCGAAATGTTGGGCCAACGATCATGAGTGGCCGTGTGGTTGATTTGGATGTGAATCCAAACGACCCCACACATTTTTATGTGGCGTATGCTTCGGGCGGTTTATTTTTTACCGATAACAACGGCATTACCTTTCGTCCTGTTTTTGAAAACGAAGAAGCGATTACCATTGGTGATATTGCGGTAGATTGGACAAATCCTTCGGCAACAAAAATCTGGGTAGGCACGGGCGAAAATAATTCGAGCCGTTCGTCGTATTCCGGAACAGGTTTGTACTATTCCTCCAACAGCGGAAAAACGTGGGAGAAACGAGGTTTAGAGGAATCGCATCACATTGGTAAAATTTTAATTCACCCAACAAATCCCAATACGGTTTGGGTTGCTGTAATTGGGCATTTGTATTCGCCTTCGCAAGATCGTGGTGTTTACAAAACTACAGATGGCGGCAAATCGTGGAAAAAAACATTATTCATCAACGAAAATACGGGCGTGATTGATTTGTTCATCAATCCCGACAATGCAAACATCGTGTATGCGTGTGCGTGGCATCGCGAGCGGCGCGCGTGGAATTTCGTGGAGTCTGGCGTGGGTTCTGGCATTCATGTAAGCAGCGATGGCGGCGATTCGTGGAATTTACTTTCTGTGGCGGCAAGCGGTTTTCCGCAAGGCGAAGGCGTTGGACGTATTGGTCTGAGTATTTTTCCGAGCAATACAAACATCATGTATGCCATTGTGGACAACCAATCGGTGCGCGAAAGCAAAGCAGGAAGTTCAGAAGCAAAAGCCTTGAAAGCAGCTGATTTCAAGACCATGACGCGCGATGCGTTTTTGAAATTAGATCACGATTTGCTCGAAGCGTATTTGCGCGAAAATGAGTTTCCGGCAGAACATACGGCACAAACCATCATGCAATTGGTGCAGGACAATAAACTTCAACCCATTTCGCTGGCCGATTATGTATATGATGCGAATGCTGATTTGTTTAGCAAACCCATCATTGGCGCAGAGGTTTACCGTTCTGAAGATGCCGGAAAAACGTGGAAGAAGACAAACGATAAAGACATCAAAAATTTATTTTATACGTACGGTTATTATTTTGGTAAAATCTGGGTTTCGCCAAGCAATGTCGATGAAATTTTTATTGCGGGTGTTTCGCTTTTGAAAAGTAGTGATGGCGGAAAAACATTTCAACCTGTTGATGGCGCAAATCAGCATGGCGATCATCATGCCTTGTGGATCAATCCCAAACGCGCTGGACATTTGATCAATGGGAATGATGGTGGCGTAAACATTTCTTGGGACAATGGCAAAGCTTGGTTTAAAGCGAATACACCTGCAGTAGGACAATTTTATGCGGTAGCAGTTGATCAAGCCAAACCGTACAATGTGTATGGCGGATTGCAAGACAATGGCGTGTGGACTGGCCCAAGCACTTATGTAGCGGATTTAGGTTGGTACGATTCGGGCCAATATCCGTACAAGTTTATTTTGGGTGGCGATGGCATGCAGGTTCAAGTTGATCCTCGCGATAACAATACGGTGTATTCTGGTTTTCAGTTTGGAAATTATTACCGCATTGATAAAACAACGGGAAAAACATCGGAAACAAAACCGAAGCATGCCTTAGGCGAAAAACCGTTGCGTTTCAATTGGCAAGCGCCGATCTGGCTCTCGGTACACAATCCAGATATTTTATACATGGGTTCCAATAAATTGCATCGTTCGTTAGATCAAGGCGATCATTTTACAGCACTTTCGGGCGATTTGACGCGCGGCGGTCGTGTGGGCGATGTGCCTTATGGAACGCTTTCGAGCATTCACGAGTCGCCGATGAAATTTGGATTGCTTTATACGGGAAGCGATGATGGTTTAATTCATGTTACCAAAGATGGTGGCGCAACGTGGACACGCATTTCGGATGCCTTGCCGCAGCATTTGCGCGTGAATCGTGTACAAGCGTCGGCGCATGTGGAAGGTCGTGTGTATGCGGTGTTGAGCGGTTTTCAGTGGGATCATTTTGCACCATACATTTTTGTTTCGGAAGATTTTGGTTCTACATGGAAACGCATTGGTCTCGATTTGCCAACGGAACCAGTGAATGTTTTACGTGAAGATCCGGTAAATCCAGATTTACTTTTTGTGGGTACAGATAATGGTCTTTACACATCGCTTGATCGGGGCAATTCGTTTATGCGCATGAGCAATGGCTTACCCGCAGTTGCAGTACACGATTTGGTGATTCAACCACAAACACACGATTTGGTTGTGGGTACGCATGGCCGCTCAATATACATTGCCAACATTACGATTTTGGAACAAGTTACGTCGCCCGTTTTACTAGCGGCATTTCATCTTTTCGACGTTGAAAATGTGCGGTTGAAAAATAATTGGGACCAAACGGATGGCAATTGGGAGCAATCGCTTTTTGCATCGACGCAACTCAATTATTTTACGCGCGATGCGGGTGTAACGCGTGTGCGCTTGTTGTATAAAGAAAAAGAATTGATGACGCTGACAGATACTTCCGAAGCAGGAGTCAATATCATTCCATTCAACTTGAGTGCCGATTCGGTTACGGTCAACGCGGCATTAGGCAATGTGCGTACTGATTTTACAGGCAACCTCGCCGTTTTTCAAAGTGGTGCGATTACGTTGCCGCCGGCTACTTATGTGTTGGAAGTGAGCAGTCCGAAGGGTGTGGTGATGCGGCAAGAGGTTAGTGTTTTGCCTGCGGCGAAGCGGTGAGGTGTTTTTTTTTATTGGAATGGTCGCCTGCGCGCAAGTTTTCTTGACAGGCGGAGTACAATTCTCCTGCGGAGGGCTTACGGTTGGCCTGTAGAAAAGGAAATTTTTTATTTACTTTCTTTGCTCCCGAAGCCTCGCATGCACGTTAAGTTAAAAAGCTCTATTCACAGTATAGGTCTGAAAACGAAAGCTATAATTCAAAAAAGAGACTTCCCAATAGCATAACTATGCAGTGCAAACAAACATAAAAATGCACAAGGGAAGTCAGCA